>NZ_BJXJ01000004.1 GCF_007990935.1 Vibrio sagamiensis NBRC 104589 | reverse complement strand
TATGTTATGTTAAATAGGGTTTAGATGTAGGCCAAATCTTCTTTTGGTTTGGTCCACCCCTCTGTCTTTTCTTTGTTTTGATATAAGCTTTATTGAACATAACCGTATTTAACATAAAATAGGTAATATAGACTGAAACAATCTTAATTGTTTCAGTCTATATTACCATCGATTCATTTTGATAAACTCTCGATAGCTTTCAATACTTCTTGCTTACGGACGGGTTTAGAAATAAAACTATCCATGCCCGCTGTTAAACAGTTTTTCTTATCATCATCTAACGCATGAGCCGTTAAAGCAATGATTGGGATTTTAATGCCATTTTTTCTTAAGATTTGTGTTGCAGTAATTCCATCCATCACTGGCATTGAAACATCCATTAAAATCATATCTATTTTACTATCGGATTGATTTTCAATTAATTGAATGGCATCTCTACCATTACTAGTGATAAAAACATTATGCCCAAGTTGATTGAGGATAAGTTTAATCACCATTTGATTAGACTTTGTATCTTCTACCACTAAAAAGTTCATTTTCTTCGCTGGCAAATAATGATCAACCTTTGCGGACTTACTCACTCGAGAATCTTTTGTCCTAACTGGAATCTTGATGGTAAATTCTGAGCCTACATGCTCAGTGCTTTCTACTGTAATCGTGCCTCTCATCATTTCAACCAAGTATTTGGTAATAGCAAGGCCAAGACCAGTGCCTCCAAATCGGCGTGTAATTGAACCATCACCTTGGTGAAACGCTGTAAATAAATGGTCAAGCTTTGATTCTGGTATACCAATTCCTGAATCAACGATAGAAAAAGTAATGTCTCCTTTTGATTCAATTACACTAATATCGACATGCCCGGAATCAGTAAATTTAATAGCATTGCCGATGATGTTAAACAGCACTTGTGAAAGACGGATATCATCAATCCAATATTGTTTGTTTTGATCAAGGTTACTGACATGAGAGAAAGTTAAGTTTTTGTTTAGCGCTATTTGCTTTTGCTGAGAGATTACAAATTTTATCTTGTCACTTAAGTTGGTCCATTGTTCATGCAATAAAAAACTGCCCGACTCTATTTTAGAGAGATCTAAAATGTCACTGATGATTGCAAGAAGTAATTCAGCGGAACTTTCCATTTGGTATAACACATCGGATTGTTGATGATTGAGCGTTGATTGCCTTAATATATCAAGTAGGCCGAGGACTGAATTTAGAGGCGTTCTAATTTCGTGGCTCATCATTGCCAGGAATTCTGATTTTGATTGATTAGCTTTTTCTGCTTCTTCATGCGCTTTAGCTAATTCAGAAGTCCGAAGCTCAACAATACGTTGTAACTTTTCTTTATTTTCAATATCTATAATGGCTCTTTCAATCAGTGGTCGAAAGCGTTTTAATGTTTCTCGGTTCTGAATACTAAAGTGCCCTTTTTTGGATCCAACCAGTAAAATGATATTCTGTGTCACTTCAGTGTGAATGCCGGTCATAATTATTGAGTTTACCTGGCTATGAATGAAGGCATTTAATTGACTGAATTCTTTCAAAAGCATAGGTTCAAAAAGTAAAATACATTCACCATGAAGTGCTCTTTCTGATGCGTTACCTTGTAACCAAGTGGAATGCTCAAAGACACTATTTGTGGCAATTAATGTCGTAAATTTTTGGGCATTATCATCTCGAGTAATCACGATGAAATCATCATAGTTGATGTACTGTTTTAACGCGTTATTTAGGCACGAGAATATTTCATGTTTGTTCTTTGCTTCACTCATTGTTGAGATTGCAGAAAGAATGGCCTTGTTTTCGTCAGCTAGGAGCTTTTCGCGTTGCTTGGACTCTCTAAGATCAACAAGCAGTTCTTGTAAAATTTCCAACTCTCTATCTCTACGTTTTTGTACTTTTTAATCGTTAGGCTTATGGAAAATTGCTGATGAAATCATTAAATTAGCGTGCCCATTTTCACCGCCAATAAAGCGTCCTTGTTCGCCAAATGTAAATGGGCAAATAAATGGCTTATTGTTGAGCTCTTGTGAGACCTGTTCATAAATGCAAGCAATGTCCTTTTTTAAATTTAACATTGAGCCAGCACAGAATATGTTGATCACACCAATTTTTTGTGAATTTTCAAACTTTTGGTTGAAGGCAGTGTTAACAATACGGTTTACTCTTGATAAAAAGCATTCTTTATTGCCTTTCATAAGAGTAACAATATCTCCCATATTGATGTCAGTGAATAACTCTACTCCTCCTTCAGGTGTTCCCCTAACTGGATGTGATAGCTTATAATATGGGCGATGGGAGACCATGCCAGCAATGCGGCCTAGAGGGTAAGCGGTTGATTTATCGAAGAGAAAAAAAGTGTCATCATCAAAATTTTCTTGGCTCTCAGTCCAAAAGCGATAAACATCTAAAGCTGGCTCCCCATCGATTTCTAGTACACACCTTCCTCGAGCATCCGTTACAACTCCGGAGTGAATTGTGGGGGTATGGCCAGCACTAAAAGAAACATCTACTGATTGGGAGGAATAAAATAGTGTGATACTTAACCCTGATTGTTCACTACCTTGAGTAGTGATAATGGACCAATCTCCTCTAATATAATTATCTGCCGCTGTACCACCTATGATCGGAACTAATGTACCAAATCTGTCATCAATACATTTTATAATGTCTTCTTCGTGTCCAGGTGTTGCGTGTAAAAGGATTAAATTAGGTACTTCCCCTAACCGACTTGCATGATGCAAAGCCATATTTAATGCTTCGTTAACACTTTTTTTTATATCAAGTTGATATTTAGCAATTCCTGTTCCATATGCATGAGAACCTGATTCATAAATCGCCAGTGCAGCTATGACCTGCCCTTGATGATGGCCTTTATCGGTCATAATTGCTCGACAAGAGCTAGTGCCGTGAACTGGAGTTCCAGGAAAAAATTCAGTTAAATATTTTGCTATCGCTTGAAAGTCGTAATCAGCTGTATAATAACAAAGCAGATATGCTAGCTTATTGCCATTTAACTCAGAATACAGTTTTTCAATGGCTGAACGTTCATCTTGGATATGAGTAAAAGCAGTTTGGCAGTACATAATAACTCATTGTTGATATTAATATTACTTTATACCATTACTGTATAATATCGCTAGATGAACTTACCTCATATGTTGAAAAAAAGAGCAGAAATTTACCATTAATTTACAAAATAACATTAACAGAAATTCCATCAACGCTAATGGTGACTATTCTATCTTTGTTTATATCTTTCCATGGAATTAATATATTACGTTTTTTTGTGTCAATATGTTTACTATCACGATTGAAGTTTATTTTAATTGTTTGGTTTTCTGGATTTTCAATCAAAATACCTGTTACGCCTTTGATAACTATCACTTCATCATCAAAGCTTTTGATTTTACAGGATTTTTCTTTATTGCAAATGACTTCATTACTGGCTTCATAGGTCAATGTACGCCAAAAAAAAGCCACAACTAAGATGCTTAACATAATTATTATTTGTGCAAGTCGTGCTTTGGTTAATTTTTGTGCTGGCATGATTCTTAATGTCCTTGTAACAAGCTTCAAATTTTTAAAATAAAAACAGATTTCCGGAGACTTAGAAAGGTTAGCTCTCTGTCATTGGAATGTTAATTCAAGTATAGTGACTTATTGAAAATGCCACTTTTCATAAAGTCAACAATAGAAACAAAGTGATGTTTACCCTTAGATTCTTGAGTTTACTTGGGTGGCGTTACGACGCAAGTCGTGTTGGAAGAAAAGTATAGTTAATTAGAAATCGGAAGCATGGAAATGAGCCAAGTAAATCAGCTCGAGCACAACTACAACTATACCGTCGTTCGTCAGTTTACCATAGTGACAATACTGTGGGGAATTGTCGGCATGGCCGTTGGTGTTTTTATAGCCGCTCAGTTAGTTTGGCCACAGTTAAACTTTGATACGCCGTGGTTGACCTTCAGTCGTTTACGTCCCCTGCATACAAATGCGGTTATTTTTGCGTTTGGTACTAGTGCTCTGTTTGCAACATCCTACTATGTTGTGCAGCGTACTTGCCAAACACGTCTCTTTGGTGGACCTTTGGTCACCTTCACTTTTTGGGGCTGGCAAGCAATCATCCTTGCCGCAGCGATTACCCTTCCAATGGGATATACAACCTCAAAAGAATACGCTGAACTTGAGTGGCCAATTGATATTGCCATTGCTATTGTTTGGGTCTCTTATGCGATAGTTTTCTTTGGAACACTTGTAAAACGCAGAACATCCCATATTTATGTTGCCAACTGGTTCTTTGGTGCATTTATCATTACCGTTGCGGTGCTGCACATTGTTAATAGCATGGCTATTCCAGTATCAGGACTCAAATCATACTCTATCTATTCTGGTGCCATTGATGCAATGGTACAATGGTGGTACGGACACAATGCGGTTGGTTTCCTTCTGACAGCTGGCTTTTTAGGTATGATGTACTACTTTGTTCCCAAGCAGGCTGAGCGTCCAGTCTATTCATACCGCCTATCTATCGTTCACTTTTGGGCACTAATATCGCTCTATATTTGGGCTGGTCCACACCACTTACATTATACTGCCCTACCTGACTGGACTCAGTCTCTAGGTATGGTCATGTCACTCGTTCTCTTTGCTCCATCATGGGGCGGAATGATTAACGGTATCATGACGCTTTCCGGAGCTTGGCATAAGCTTCGATATGACCCTATTCTGCGCTTTTTGATCGTCTCCCTTTCGTTTTACGGCATGTCGACATTCGAAGGCCCAATGATGGCTATTAAAACCGTTAATGCGCTCTCTCATTATACCGACTGGACAATAGGACATGTTCATTCAGGTGCTTTGGGATGGGTAGCAATGGTCTCTATTGGCTCTGTTTATCACCTTGTTCCAAAGTTATTTGGTCAAGAACGTATGTACTCAATCAAGCTGATCAACGTTCACTTTTGGCTAGCAACCATAGGTACTGTTCTGTATATCGTTGCAATGTGGATCTCTGGAGTGATGCAAGGGCTTATGTGGCGTGCGGTAAACTCGGACGGCACGTTGACATATAGCTTTGTCGAATCGGTTGCAGCCTCTCATCCTTTCTACTTTATTCGCTTTGTTGGTGGGTTAATTTTCTTGTCTGGTATGTTCTTAATGGCGTACAACACTTACAAGACCGTGAATGCACCGAAAGAAAGCCTAAAAGCAATCCCACTACCGGCTTAAGGAGATTAGAGAATGAGTAATAATTCGAGTAATCGCCATGAAATTCTAGAACGCAATGTCGGTTTGCTGGCTATCTTCATCGTTATTGCGATTAGTTGGGGAGCCTTGGTTGAAATCACACCACTGATCTTCCAAAAGCAAACGAATGAACCCGTCAAAAACCTCAAGCCATACACTGCACTGCAAATGGAAGGTCGTGATGTGTATATTCGCGAAGGTTGTAGTGTTTGTCACAGTCAGATGATTCGCCCATTTCGTGCGGAAACTGAACGTTACGGACACTACTCCGTGGCTGGCGAAAGTGTTTGGGAACACCCTTTCCTTTGGGGTTCTAAGCGTACTGGCCCTGACCTAGCCCGTGTCGGAGGCCGTTATTCCGATGAGTGGCACCGTGTTCACCTAATGGACCCACGTGAGCTGGTTCCTGAATCAATTATGCCTGGCTACCCTTGGTTAGCTGACAATATTCTTGATGGTAAATTAACACCGAAAAAGCTAGCGCTATTCCGAGATGATTTTGGTGTACCATACACGGATGAACAAATCGCAAATGCAACAAAAGACGTTCAAGGTAAATCAGAGATGGATGCTCTCATCGCTTACCTTCAGTCTCTTGGTCTTGCAATGAAATAAGGGGAAATACATGGATTTCGGTACAATTCATAGCATTTATACCGTTGTACTTTTCGCGACATTCATTGGCATTGTTTGGTGGGCATTTGGTAAAAAGCGTAAAGCACGCTTTGAAGAAGATGCTAACCTAGTTTTTGCTGATGAAGAGAAAGAACCCCAAAATAACCAAGGAGTTAAGAAGTAATGAATACATTCTGGAGTCTCTGGATTATCGTCATAACCATCGGTACTCTAGTGGGCTGTGCCATTCTCCTAACTTGGTGTGCCAAGGATAAAATGGGCGTGGATGAAGGTGCAGATATGGGGCATGAGTACGATGGTATTCGTGAACTCAACAACCCGCTGCCTAAGTGGTGGACTTATTTATTTATTGGTACTTTTGTTTTCTCAGCGATTTATTTTGCTTTATACCCTGGCCTTGGCAACTTTAAAGGCTTATTAAATTGGCAAAGCTCCGATCAAACGGTTGGCACATTAGAGGCATCTCAAGCTTCTATCGCGGATGCTCAGTTGAACAAGCGTCTAGATCAATATGCAAAAGAGCTTGATGATGCGAATGCATATTTTGGTGAAACGTTTAAGAAGCTCACGCATAACTCAGAAGGACTTCGTCCTATCCCTGAGATTGCGCAAGATCCAGAAGCATTAAAAGTTGGTCAGCGCCTCTTTTTACAAAACTGTTCTCAATGTCATGGTTCCGATGCCAGAGGCCAAAAAGGCTTTCCTAACCTCACTGACGACGCTTGGCTTTATGGTGGAGAACCTAGTGCTATTGTTACAACCCTAAAACATGGCCGTATTGGGCAAATGCCATCTTGGCAAGCTGCTCTCGGTGATGACGGTATCAAAGAGGTGGTCAGTTATACATTGAGTTTATCTGGTCGCAAAGTGAACGCTAGAGAAGCAGCAGCCGGTAAAAAACGTTTTGTCGTTTGTGCTGCTTGTCATGGAACAGATGGAAAAGGTAACCCTGCTTTAGGTGCACCTAACTTGACTGACCAATATTGGTTATTTGGTGGCTCACGAGCCGATGTGACAGAGACTTTAGCTTATGGGCGTTCAGGTGTAATGCCTGCATGGGATAATATTCTGGGTGAAGACAAAATACAGCTGGTTGCGGCCTATGTATGGAGTTTGAGTAACTTAGATAATAAGTAAAAATCCAATAACAGCCTCTTTTGTAGAGGCTGCCTTCCCTTAAAATTTAATACCGTATATTTTAATTTAGCAATTGAGTACATCACTATGGTAAAGCCTTGGTATAAACAATTTTGGCCGTGGTTTCTAATTATTTTGCCACTTACAGTTGTTGTCTGGACGATAGTTACTGTTATTATCTTTTCAAATAATTCCGTTTCTTTGGTGGCTGAGGATTATTACAAAAAAGGTAAAGGCATCAATATCGACATTACTAAAATGAATGTGGCGAAAGAGCTTGGCTTGAATGCGGTAGTTTCATCAGAAAATGAGACCGTGGTTGTTTCTTTTACTAAAGGTAAGCTGCCCTATTTTCCTGCATTAACCGCCTCATTTACTCACCGTACTTTACCGGACCGTGACTTTAGTCGAGTATTGACTGCCGATGCAAAAGGCAATTATCGTTTAAATCACAAAGAATCAATTGTAGGTCCATGGTTTATTGAGCTTCACCCATATGATGAAGAATGGATGATTCAAGGGCGAGTCGAATTTCCTGCTTCTTCAACAACCTTAATGAATTAAGTTTATGAGCAAGCCTTGCTATCACTGTGGTGAAGAAATCCCAATTAATACAGATTACAATGTAGAGATATTAGGTGAAGTACGTGAAATGTGTTGCCCCGGCTGTGAATCTGTGGCTCAGACCATCGTTGATAGTGGTTTAGTCAGCTACTATCAATACAGAACCGCTCCAGCAGAAAAAAACGAATTGGTCCCAGAACAATTACAATCTCTCCTTCACTATGATCATGCGGATGTTCAATCTGAATTTGTTCGTCATAATGAAAATCATGCAGAAGTGACATTATCGGTTGAAGGTATTTCATGTGCGGCTTGTGCTTGGTTAATTGAAAAACAGCTCTCTTCGGTTGAAGGTGTCAGCTCTATTCGAGTAAATACCACCACAAATCGCGCTTTGCTTGTCTGGGATAACCACAAAGCTCGATTGAGTGACTTACTTTCAACGATCCACAGATTAGGTTATAAAGCTGCACCTTTTGAGGCAGATAATCAAGAAGCCTTATATCACCAAACAATGAAGCAGTACTTATACCGTTTGGGGATTGCAGGTTTAGCGACCATGCAAATTATGATGCTTGCGGTTGCCTTGTATCTTGAGGTGTTTGGCGATCTCGAACCTGAGTTTAAACACTATTTTCGCTGGGTGAGTTTGATCTTTGCTACCCCCGTTTTACTTTATTCCGCTTTACCCTTTTACATCAATGCTTGGAGAAGCCTAAAAGGTAAAACTCTGGGTATGGATGTCCCCGTCTCTATTGCACTAATCTTTGCTTATGTTGCCAGCCTTATTGCCACTGTAACGGAACAGGGAGAAGTCTTTTTTGAATCCATCTCTATGTTTACTTTCTTCCTTTTGGTGGGACGCTTTTTGGAGATGCGAGCACGAAGGAAAGCGGCGGCTGCCAGTGGCAACTTACTCAAATTAATCCCTGCTATCGCGACTACGCTAGAAGGTGAGCAAATACCAGTCAAAACCCTCAAAGTCGGTGACAAAATACGTGTTTTACCCGGTGAGCATATTCCTGCTGATGGGCGAGTACTCTCTGGACGAGTTTATATTGATGAATCGATGCTGACGGGTGAGTCGGTGCATGTTGTTAAAACATCTGGCGATCCTGTTTATGCCGGTACATTAAATGGTGAAGAGTCTTTTGATCTTGAAGTCATGAACACAAAAGCCGATTCGATGATATCAAACATCATCCGCCTCCAAGATGAAGCGCAATATGTAAAGCCTCAAATCGCACAAATTGCAGATATTGTTGCCCGCTATTTTGTTGGTGCCATTTTGGTTATTTCTATTCTCACTTGGTTTTATTGGCAACAAACGAGGCCCGATGACGCGTTTTGGATCATGCTCTCCGTCTTAGTTGCTACTTGCCCATGTGCACTATCGCTGGCCACACCAACTGCTCTAACATGTGCAACATCCCGAATGGGACATTTTGGGCTACTACTTAGAAATAGCCATGTTTTTGAAACTTTATGTCAAATTAATCATCTTGTGATTGATAAAACAGGGACTCTCACTAAAGGTGATATTGAAATTCGGGAGACCAAAACTTTTTCTGACCTAAGCAAGTCTGATTGTCTAGCCATTGCCGCTTGCTTAGAAGCTCATGCTAATCACCCTATTTCACGCGCCTTTACCCACTATGAACAAGAAAGTATTGATGTGGAAGATGTCAAAAATGTGATTGGCTCAGGCTTAGAAGGAAAATGGCAGCAAACACAAGTTAAAATTGGCAGTGCTCCTTATGTTCTTGGTATCAATCAAGCAGGCAAAGAAGAAAGTGGCCAAAATGAAGGTCACGCGATTTACTTATCCGTGAATCAAGTCCATGTAGCGACTTTTTATTATCATGATCCTATTCGTAAAGAAAGCAAAGAGTTTATTCAGCGATTCGAGCAAGCCGGTATTAAAACTACACTACTAACTGGTGACTCTATTAATAATGCTTACCTAGTAGCTCAAGAAGTGGGGATTGAAAACGTTATCGCTTCAGCAAAACCTGAAGATAAGCTTAAATATTTACAAAATTTAGATAAATCAGACATTACTCTCATGATTGGAGATGGTATTAATGATGCTCCAACATTAGCTGGTGCACATTTATCTGTAGCTATGGGAAGTGGAACAGACGTTGCGAAAGCTTCTGCTGATATGATTTTACTTGGTGATCGCTTAGATAAATTATTAGAAGCTCGTTCGTTAGCTATTCGTACACGAAAAATAATAAGAGAAAATTTGGCTTGGTCTTTAGGGTACAATTTATTCATCTTACCTTTGGCAATCGCAGGATTGGTTGCTCCCTACATTGCTGTAGTCGGCATGTCGGCAAGTTCTATAATTGTAGTGAGTAACTCTTTAAGATTACTGAAAGACAAATAAGGAGAAACCGATTATGGAAAGTTTATATATTTTAATTCCTATTGCTATCGTCTTAGTTTGTATTGCGATCGGTATTTTTTTATGGGCTGTAAAAAGCGATCAATTTGAAGATCTTGAACGCCAAGGACACAATATTTTACTCGATGATGAAGAACACGCTGAATCTACGCAAAAGACTCACCACGCTGATAAGAATTCAACATCATGACTCCAGACTTTATCGGTGCCTTTTTGATTGGCTTAGCTGGTGCAGGTCATTGTATGGGAATGTGTGGAGGGATCGCATCGATACTTTCAATCGGATCTAATGATGAGAGACCATCCTTAGTTGTTCCTTTCTTTTACAATATTGGCCGACTTACCAGTTATGCTTTCATAGGTGCTTTAATCGGAGGAAGCTTATCGAGTCTTGTACAGTTTGGCGGGCTGACTCATCCCCTTGCTTGGCTCAGGCTAATAGCATCATTTTTTATGATTCTTGTTGCCTTATACATTGCGAAATGGTGGCATGGCCTGATTGCTGTAGAAAATATAGGTAAGTTTTTTTGGAAATACTTATCTCCTGTCGGTCGGCATTTTCTTCCTTTACGCCATACATACCATGCCGTGCCTTTCGGCTTCATTTGGGGGTGGCTTCCGTGTGGTCTAGTATACTCAGCTCTTACATGGTCAGCAGTTTCTGGGAGTGCTTTTAATGGCAGCTTGATTATGCTCGCATTTGGTACAGGGACTTTACCAGCAATGTTGACTGTTGGTTATGGTGCAACCTACTTCCATAAATTTCAGCGTTCGAATATATTTAGAAACATCTCAGCAATAACCTTAATAATCTATGCTTTGTATACTGCCGAAGGGGCAATTAGAATGCTCGATATTATGCCTAAATGAGAAACTTTATCTATGGTATAAAATGTTTAGATAATCGTCATTAATTTAAATGAATATATAAATCTTATCTCGTTTTCATCATTTTTTTTGCTATCCTTTAAGTATTCTGAATGATAATATGTTGATGTATATAAAACAGTGAAAGGTTGTTATGATTTCTGATAAGCCAGCAGAAAAACGTGTTCAATCCGGCAATTGCGCTATCCATTGCCAAGATTGTAGTATTAGTCAACTTTGTATACCGTTTACTCTCAATGAGTCTGAACTCGATCAGCTCGATCAGATTATTGAGCGTAAAAAACCCATTCAAAAAGGGCAAGAACTTTTCAAGGCTGGTGACGAGCTTAAGTCATTGTATGCAATACGTTCAGGAACCGTTAAAAGCTATACTATTACTGAACAAGGCGATGAACAAATCACTGCTTTTCACTTAGCAGGAGATCTTGTTGGCTTTGATGCTATCACTGGCGATAAACACCCTAGTTTTGCTCAAGCTCTTGAAACATCCATGGTGTGTGAAATTCCATATGAAACCTTAGATGATTTGTCCGGAAAAATGCCAAAACTTCGTCAACAAATCATGAGATTAATGAGCAATGAAATCAAAGATGATCAAGAGATGATCCTTCTACTCTCTAAAAAGAATGCAGAAGAGCGTTTAGGTGCATTTTTGTTTAATCTATCCACTCGTTTTTCTCAGCGTGGTTTTAGCCCGAGAGAATTTCGTTTAACGATGACACGAGGTGACATTGGTAATTATCTTGGCCTTACCGTTGAAACTATTAGTCGCTTACTTGGGCGTTTTCAAAAATCGGGAATTCTAAGTGTTAAAGGTAAATATATTACTATCTTAGATCATGATGCCTTGATGGAACTTGCAGGTGTGAGTAAATAGACCTTTCATCATAAATTCTTGTAAAATGATGTAGCTCTAGATGAGCTACATCATGTTTCTCTCCAAATCATTCTAAAGTCACTCAAAATTAAGCTACAGTAAAACATATCTTACGTATTCCAATACATTGATTTACCTTATTTTCATCGTTTATAACTAAATAAATAAGTGAGCTTAGATATGAGTATATACAGTAATATCCTTGTTGTAGCAGACATTAATAATGATGAACAACCTGCACTTGCGAGAGCTGTCCAGTTAGCTCAAAAAAGTGTTTCTAAAAGCAAGATTACTTTCTTTTTGGCGATCTATGATTTCTCATATGATATGACATCAATGCTTTCCGTTGATGAAAGAGATGCAATGCGCAGTGGTGTGATCCACCAGCGTGAACAGTGGATGCGAACAGTTGCAAAACCTTATTTAGAAAATAATAATATTGATTTTAATGTATGTGTTGTTTGGCACAATAGACCTTATGAAGCCATTATTGCGGAAGTTTTTGGGGGTAAGCATGATATTGTTATTAAAGGAACCCGCAAACATGCTGTATTAGAGTCCGTGATCTTTACACCAACAGATTGGCACCTATTACGAAAGTGCCCTGTCCCAGTTTTATTGATTAAAAATGCCAATTGGCCACAACACGCTAATATTTTGGCCTCTGTACATGTAGGATCAGAAAATCCAACACATATTGATCTCAATGATAAAATGGTTGATAGACTTCTTGAAATTACTCAAAGGCTTGATGCGCAAGCCTACCTTGTGAATGCTTATCCTGTTACACCTGCCAATATCACGATTGAGTTACCAGAGTTTGACCCTACTTCATACAGTGATGCTGTCCGAGGCCATCACCTCACATCAATGAAGGCTCTGCGACAAAAACATTACATCGATGAAGAACATACCATCGTAGAAGAAGGTTTACCGGAGGACGTCATCCCAAGTGCGGTAGAGAAATTGAATGCGGCGATGGTGATACTAGGCACTACAGGCCGGACTGGGCTTTCTGCTGTCTTTATTGGTAATACAGCGGAGCATGTTATCGATAAGATCAATTGTGATGTCTTAGCTTTAAAGCCTGAAGGTTATATCAGCCCATTAGACCCATTGACTGCAACATAACATTAAGGTTGAATGTAAAAATCAGTACTTAAAATAAACACATAAAAAGGAGACTTTTTTTAAAGCCTCCTTTTATACTTTCGTTCAACTGATACTTTTCAATTTATGAGCGGTTTTAGATGTTTGTTACGTCAATAAACATTGATTCATCAATATTGGTCGAAGAGATAACAGCTTCAGTAAATTCATATTCTTCTCGATTGCCGTCGCGATCAAGCGGTAAGTTCTCAAAGTCAAATAACTCTCTATCAGCTAATTGGCTTGGGCTAACATTCTGGATAGATTTAAAAATCGCCTCTACGCGACCTGGTGTTTTTCTGTCCCAGTCTATTAACATTGCTTTGATTGATTGACGTTGTAGATTTTCTTGAGAACCACATAGATTACAAGGAATGATCGGGAACGATTTGTGTTCTGCATATTTAATCAGGTCTTTTTCACGACAATAAGTCAGAGGACGAATAACGACATTACGGCCATCGTCTGAACGCAATTTAGGCGGCATTGCCTTAAGTCGTGAGCCATGAAACATGTTAAGGAACATAGTTTCAACGATGTCATCCATATGATGACCAAGAGCTAACTTTGTAGCGCCAATTTTTTCTGCAAACGAATACAGTGTTCCGCGACGCAAACGCGAGCATAAGCCACAGGTTGTTTTACCTTCAGGGATCTTTTCTTTAACCACTGAATAAGTATCTTTATCAACGATATAATAAGGGATATCTAAAGTCTCAAAATAATCAGGTAAAATATGCTCAGGAAACCCTGGTTGCTTTTGGTCGAGATTAACAGCAACAACCTCAAACTTAATCGGCGCTGCTTTTTGCAGATTCAGTAGGATATCGAGCATCGCAAATGAGTCTTTACCACCACTAATACACGCCATTACTACATCACCTTCTTCGATCATATTGTAATCGGCAATGGCATTTCCAACATGTCTTCTGAGACGTTTTTGAAGTTTGTTGAATTCTAGGGTTTCTTTTCTTGTATCTGTTTGATTCATTCGGGCTCTCACATTGTCGAATGTACGACAGTAGGACTTCCTAAAAGGGTTTACTTTGGGCCGAGGATTATACGGACTTTTTAAGCAGGATTAAATGATTGTCTTCGTCTTAAAAGAAATAAATAACGTTTCATGGATAATTAAAACGATTTATCGGCCATATTATGATATTTCTACGATTTTTTAGCGTTGGGAAGATATGGCAAAATACGTGTCGTCGACTGAGGTAAAGTAATAAACCCTCCCTCTCCTATTTCATTTAGTGAAACTTGAACCTTACCATTTGTAATTGCTTTCATTGTTCCGTTAGAAAATGTCACATGCCCATTAAGTTCTTTAGAAAACTCTAGTGTTAATCCTTCAACTTTTGGAGTGAACCAACTAGCAAATACCCCACCCAGCTCTTCTAGAAGAGATTGCATCTGGGGAAGTAAAAGGCTGATTTGCTCGTAATTTACGTTACCCTGTAACTGGTATTTGGCCATAACAACTAACGAATAATCGCAGCGCTCACTTTCTGGTGTTTGAACAAAAACCAAAGGATTGGCAGATTTAAGGTTTTTATCGAGTGGAATCATCAATTCCTTCGATGACGAAATGACAAACTCTTCGTAATGTACATCTTTTTCCATCCAAGCTTTTTCTATTTTGCACAACTGCTTGGTTTGACTATTAACAAAAAAAATACCGACTTTCACATCATCGTGTCCGTCTGTTGCGTTATTTTTTAGTTGAGAATAGAGTTTAGAGTACGTAAACATGTAGTCTTGTGCCCATGTCATCGATGACGCAAGCAAAAGGCAAGTACTGGCAAATGTTAGAATCAGCTTTTTCATTAATATCCTTATCTATTTAAAATCTATTTACTTTTTCCAATATGCTTGATTGTGGCGGATCATAGAACGAAGGTCATTTACGTATTCCTGACCGCGTTCAGAATAAGCATGAAGCCCTTGCACTAAGGCAAGTGCTGTTTCAGTTGAAAGTAAGTTTTTGTCTTGTCTATCGAGTTGAAAACGAATTTCACGCAAAGGAGCATAAGCTTTATTTCGATTTACATTCATAAAATAGCGATTTACAGACTGTTCAACCGAGTTAAATTTTTCCACTTCATGTGTTTTGCCTAGCCCTCGCTTTTTTGGGATGATGCCGCAACCTTTTGTGTAGCACCATTGCCCAAATAAGTTGTTAGCCTCTACCGCAAAACGAGATGTTCCCCATGCCGATTCATTGGCAGCCTGGGTTAAAACGAGAGCTTCGGGCAAAACGTTGACACGTTTTAGCATTTCATGCAGCCATTCTGATGTGACTTCCTCTTTCTCTAATGGAAAAAGGTAAGAGTCTGCTAATACTTGGGCAGTTTCGTTTTGAGCAAATGAAACTTGATTAACATCAATATTTTTTAAAAAAAGTCGCTCTTTAAGAATACGTTGGTTTTCCTGTTCGACTTTAGATCTTAGGAAGTCAAAAAACATTGCTTTTTTAGTTGCTGCGTTTTGAATCGAACGAAAATCAGGTAAGTCATTACTTTTACTCAGTGGGGGGGATTCCACAGGAAAATCAAATAAAGGAGTATGCCCTTTTAAGTAAAATAAGTAAGGTCCTATCGAGATGAAGATGAGAACAGCGGTAAGAACCGCTATCCTAAGAAATATCGATTTAAATGTATTAACTATGACAGAATTATGCATCAAAAACCTGAGGTTTGTCGTCTTTATCTATGTCATTATCATCTTTACCACCATTATGGTTATTTTCGGCTGCGATAATTTTGACCTGGATCCCAAACATTTCTCGATAAAGGATACCCTTTAAATGATAAAAGAAAGGTAAAACGAAAATTAACCCTATTCCTGAAAATATTGCTGCAATAATAAACATCAAGAAAACAACAAGATAAATACCTGTAAACACAAATATCTTTTTATTTACTGCTAAAAATGATAGCCACAAAGCACGCATCGGTGGGATACGCTTATCGCATATTAAGAGAATAAACTGGCTAAGCGTGATCGAAAGATATAATGACAATAAAGGGAATACCATACTAGCGATAGACTGCATCACTATGCTAAATATAGTCGCAATGATCACAGGAGTTGTAAATTGCAAACCTTTACCTAAATGCTGCGTTTTTGTGTTAAATCCTACAGCGTGACTCATTGCCATAAGGCTAATACCTGCAGAAATTGGAGCACCAATTACTTCATAACTAAAACTTGCGATATAGAAAGCCTGGACAAAATTGCCATTAAGGAGGTCTATACTCTTTGTAGAGTCGAAAAGTGCTGACAAGTCTCCGACCTGAAGTTTTAGAGCAATGAAGAATATACCGATCTGAACCGCGAGTAAAATAACCACCGCTGGAGTAAAAGACCAAAACTGTTTTGTTGTCAGCTGAAAAGCTTCATTAAGAACCTTCCCGATTTTTAATTCATAATTACCTGAAAGCGCTCGTTCAACACTTCCTCCAATGTTAACATCTTTCTCAAAATTGTTATTCATAATTAATCCAGGGTTAGCTTGCTCAGTGATGCGAATCATTTTGTGAAATCATAAGGGCGTCATTATAAATCAAATCTTTGTTATGTCTAAAAACGTTAATTGATATACGACTTGCAATATCCATTCTGTGGTTAATAATTAATCATTGCTGATTCTATGTAATTGAAAAATTTATAATATCCAACTAAATTCTAATCGTACTTCTGGAACTGTAAATACGTTAGAAAAAAGCACGGGAAGAAAACTTTAGTTGATGCTGCAAAAATTTTTCTGTTTCAAGATAAGAAAATGCTTTGAATTCACCATTTTGGTGATTATGATTCGCGCCTCAAACTGACTGACAATTGTCATTTCATTTGGTGCAAACCCAATAAAATCTGGGAGAAATACAGACGTTGAACGCTAAACAGCAAGCAGGAAAGCCAGTAGTTCGTTTATCTGGTGTGAATAAGAGTTTCGATGGCAAAGAGATCATCGGTAATTTAAATCTCGATGTGAATCATGGTGAGTTTCTAACCATTCTTGGTCCATCAGGGTGTGGTAAGACGACCGTGTTACGTATGATCGCTGGCTTTGAAACCACAGACCTTGGCCAAATCATAATTGGTGATCACGATGTAACTCAGGTTCCTGCTGAGCAGAGGCATGTAAATACTGTATTTCAGAGTTATGCATTATTTCCGCATATGACTGTTTTTGATAATGTGGCTTTTGGTTTACGTATGCAAAAGATACCTACATCAGAAATTGAGCCGAGAGTCATGGAAGCTCTTCGTATGGTTCGGCTTGAGAAAATGGCTCAACGTAAGCCCCATCAACTGTCAGGCGGTCAACAGCAACGTATTGCTATTGCACGAGCTGTAGTCAATAAGCCCAAAGTATTATTACTTGATGAATCTCTTTCGGCTCTCGATTATAAATTGCGTAAACAAATGCAAATTGAGCTTAAACAGTTACAACGCCAGTTAGGGATTACATTTATCTTTGTCACACATGACCAAGAAGAAGCGCTATCAATGTCCGACCGTATCATTGTTATGCGTGATGGTGTTATTGAGCAAGATGGCTCTCCTCGGGAAATTTATGAAGAACCAAAGAACCTATTCGTCGCTCGATTTATTGGTGAAATTAATGTATTTAACGCCAGAATGATTGAAAGGATTGATGAAAACCGTATTCAAGCAGAAATTGAAGGCGTTGAGTCTGTCGTCTACTATAACAAACCAGCGCAAGTTGGAGATAAATTACAAGTACTACTTCGCCCGGAAGATTTACGAATTGAAGAAATTAAAGAATCTGAAGAAAAAGGCATTGTCGGACACGTTACTGAACGAACCTACAAAGGTATGACGCTAGACTCTGTGATTGAATTAGATTCAGGCATGCGAGTTATGGTTAGTGAGTTTTTCAACGAAGATGATCCTGATGTCGACCATTCGCTCGGCCAAAAAGTTGCTATTACTTGGGTTGAGAGCTGGGAGGTGGTATTAAATGATATGCAAGAAGCTTAATCTTCAAAATGCGATCATCGCTCTAATTGTAGGCTGGTTAACGTTATTTGTTCTCGTTCCCAACGTAATGATTATAGCTACGAGCTTTTTAACTCGTGATGAAGCAAACCTGATTGATTTAACTTTTACTTCAAGCAATTACCTTCGCCTTCTAGACCCATTATATGCAAAAGTGTTGATGCACTCTTTCTATATGGCGATCATCGCGACAGTATGTTGTTTGATCATTGGTTATCCATTTGCCTACTTTGTCGCCAAGATGCCAGAAAAATGGCGTCCATTTATGCTATTTTTGGTGATTGTACCTTTTTGGACAAACTCCTTAATCCGTACTTATGGTTTGAAAATAGTTTTAGGAACTCAAGGCGTGTTGAACAAATTTCTAATGGCTATAGAGATTATTGATAAGCCGTTACGTTTGATGTACACGGAAACAGCAGTGATGATTGGCCTTGTCTATATTCTACTCCCCTTTATGATTTTGCCACTTTATTCGGCAATCGAGAAATTAGATCATACTTACATAGAAGCGGCAAAAGATTTAGGTGCAAGCAAACTCCAAACGATACTTAAAGTCATTCTGCCACTCACTATGCCAGGTATTATTGGAGGTTGCTTATTGGTTTTGCTTCCAGCACTAGGTATGTTCTACATATCAGATCTTCTCGGTGGTGCTAAGAACTTACTGATAGGCAATGTCATTAAAAGCCAAGTGCTCAATGCACGTGACTGGCCTTTTGGTGCTGCTACCAGTATTGCCTTAACCTTTGCGATGGCAGTCATGTTATACGCTTACTATCGTGCTGGAAAACTATTGAATAAGAAAGTGGAGCTGGACTAATGGGACGTACGTTTAGATTTAGCTTTATGGCACTAGTGTATGCTTTTCTATACCTACCTATTGTTGTTTTAATTGTTAATTCCTTTAATTCCAACAAATTTGGCATGAAATGGGGAGGCTTTACCACCAAGTGGTATGAGACTCTTGTACATAATGATAGTCTAATGCAAGCAGCCTGGCACTCGCTGAATGTTGCTGTTTTCTCGGCAACGGCTGCAACTATCATCGGTAGCCTAACCGCCGTTGCTTTGTTCCGTTATAATTTTAAAGGTAAAAGTGCGGTCAATGGCATGTTATTTGTTGTGATGATGTCCCCTGATATCGTTATGGCCATCTCATTACTAGCACTATTTTTAGTGTTAGGTGCTCAGCTTGGTTTCTTTACTCTATTGATTGCGCATATTACTTTCTGCCTCCCATTCGTCGTTATTACTGTATACAGCCGACTCAATGGATTTGATGTGAAGATGTTAGAGGCAGCAAAGGACTTGGGCGCTAGTGAATGGGTGATATTAAAGCAAATCATCCTTCCATTAGCAAAACCTGCCGTAGCTGCTGGATGGTTACTCAGCTTTACCTTGTCATTAGATGACGTGATTATAAGTTCTTTTGTTACTGGACCAACATATGAGATCCTGCCATTGAAAATTTATTCAATGGTAAAAGTAGGAATTTCTCCGGAAGTAAATGCTCTAGCAACGGTGATGTTAGTTGTGTCTTTAATCCTTGTCATCTTTTCACAGTTACTCGCTAGAGAAAAAGTTAAGTAGTGGATTTTTTATTTTAATAAATTAGAATCAGATACTTATGACCTTCGGCCAATTTATATTGGCCCATAATTAGTTCGGAGCTTCGTCAAATGAAAAATTGGGCTACTTTAATTGCTAGCGGTACACTTGCACTTTCATGGTTTTCTGGAACAGCTACAGCAAATGATAATGAATTGATATTCATGAACTGGGGGCCCTATGTTAACAGTAATATCCTAGAACAATTTACAAAAGAAACTGGTATCAAAGTTATCTATTCAACTTATGAATCTAATGAAACTCTATATGCAAAAGTCAAAACGCATAATAAAGGTTACGACTTAGTGGTTCCGTCCTCATACTTTGTTGCCAAAATGCGTGATGAAGGTATGCTACAAAAGATCGATAAATCCAAGTTGAAAAACTTTGTTAACTTGGATAAGAATTACCTTAATAAATCCTATGACCCAAACAATGACTACTCTATTCCACACGTTGTAGCTATTACTGGTTTAGCTGTTAATACTGAAATGTATGACCCTAATAGCTTTCAAAGTTGGGCAGATTTATGGAAGCCCGAACTTGAAGGACAAGTTATGCTGATGGACGACACTCGTGAAGTGTTCCATATTGCATTGCGTAAACTCGGTTATTCTGGTAATTCAACCAACCCTAAAGAAATTGATGAAGCATACAAAGAACTACAAAAACTCATGCCTAATGTTTTAGTCTTCAACTCAGACAATCCGGGTGCCCCTTACATGTCTGGCGAAGTTGGTGTAGGTATGCTTTGGAATGGTAGTGCCGCTGCTGCACAGAACCAAGAGATTAACTTAAAGCTTATCTTTCCTAAGGAAGGTGGTATTGGTTGGGTCGATAACTTTGTAATTACTTCTGGCGCAAAAAATGTTGATGCTGCACATAAGATGATTGACTTTTTACTTCGCCCAGATATCGCAATGCAAATATCCCATGATTCTGGATACTTAACAGCTGTAAAATTATCGAATAAAAAGTTTGAAGGTATAGCTCCACTGTTTCCATCACAGGAAGATTTAGACCGAGTAGAATGGCAAGACTCCGTTGGTGATATGACTGAGAAATATGAAGAATACTTTCTAAGGTTAAAGGCCGGCCAATAACTTGGCTTAACATAATCGTCATCACTAGATACAAAATAGATTTTATTATACTGCCTATTTTTTGATTGGCTGATATAATTTTACTGTTATTGTTACCTGCCTATACAATGGCTTAATCAAAAAGCCAAACTAGGTTGAAGGGACAATGCTAACTGCAATTTGGAACATGTCTTTATTGGCAACTAATATTGACGTGTATTTGTCAAAAAAACGGAAAGAAAATGAAAAGTAAATTCTACGCAAGCGTACTTTGTGCAGCGACGTTTATAGCGCCCCCTGCAATGGCTGCCGATCAAGAACTGTATTTCTACAATTGGTCTGAATACATTCCGAACGAAGTTCTTGAGGATTTTACGAAGGAAACTGGGATCAAAGTCATCTACTCGACATATGAATCGAATGAAAGTATGTACGCAAAGTTGAAAACACAGGGAACAGGTTATGATTTGGTAGTACCGTCTACCTACTTTGTATCTAAAATGCGTAAGGAAGGTATGCTACAAAAAATTGACAGAGCGAAGCTTCCCCATTTTGCAGAATTAGATCCGAATTATTTGAATAAGCCTTTTGATCCAAACAATAATTACTCTATCCCTTATATCTGGGGGGCAACTGGTATTGGTATTAATTCAGACATGCTAGATAAGTCTTCCGTTTCAAAATGGGATGATTTTTGGGATAGTAAATGGGAAGGTCAGCTGATGCTAATGGATGACTCACGTGAAGTGTTCCATATGGCCTTAACAAAACTAGGCTACTCACCAAATACTACTAATCCAGATGAAATTAAAGCCGCTTATGAAGAGCTAAAGAAGCTGATGCCTAACGTATTAGTATTTAACTCTGACTTTCCTGCGAATCCATATTTAGCGGGAGAAGTCTCCCTTGGTATGCTTTGGAACGGCTCAGCTTATATGGCTCGCCAAGAAGGCGCTAATATTGATATCGTTTGGCCAGAAAAAGGGGCCATTTTTTGGATGGATAGCCTAGCCATTCCAGCTGGCGCTAAAAATACTGAAGCTGCGCACAAAATGATCGATTTTTTATTACGACCAGAAAATGCTGCTAAAATTGCACTTGAAATCGGATATCCAACTCCTGTTAAAAGTGCACTAAAACTATTGCCAAAAGAGTTTGCTAACGACGAGCGCATTTTCCCTCCTCAAAAGGTCATGGACACTGGTACATGGCAAGACGAAGTTGGTGAGGCAAGTGTTCTCTATGATGAGTATTTCCAAAAGCTGAAAGTTAATAACTAATCATCCATAAATAGTTGATTAATGTTTTTATGGCGCTGAGTCGTTAAATTCTAAAAGGCATTGAACTTCAATGCCTTTTCATCGGTGCTTTTATGGTTAAGCTTGCCCTAGCAACTCTTTAACCAGTTTGGGGACTTCGATACTTGCTTTGCCGTAGCGTTTTTCCTCAAACTCACTTTCAACGGCACTAGGTTCCAAATTGATTTCTATGGTATGAGCACCATGCATTTTGGCATCATGAACAAACCCCGCCGCTGGGTAAACAAGCCCTGATGTACCGATAGAGACAAAGAGGTCTGCATCTTCAAGCAAGCTATAGATTTCTCCCATCTGTAAAGGCATCTCACCAAACCAAACAATGTGAGGTCTAAGTTGTGAAGGAATTTGACAGCAATGACAGCGTTGTTCCGATTCTAAATCCTTTTTACACTCAAAAACTTGACCTGATTCGCAGCAACGCGCTTTGAGCAATTCACCATGCATATGGATAATATTGTGACTACCCCCTCGCTCGTGCAAGTCGTCTATATTCTGAGTGATGATAGTCACCTTTCCATCTAATTTTGATTCTAATTGGCCAAGGTATAAATGCGCTGGATTTGGTTCAATTGAATCATCGAGAAGTTTAGCACGCCGCTGATCATAAAAACGTTGAACCATCCTAGGGTTACGTTCGAATCCTTCAGGAGTAGCAATATCTTCGATATGATGATTTTCCCACAATCCGTCCTGTGCTCGAAATGTCTGAATGCCTGATTCTGCTGATATACCGGCCCCTGTCAGTATTACAATATTCCTATATGGGAAGTTCATGAGTCATCCTTACTTTTTCTCAAATCTTAACATTGAAAAAGTGATAGAAGTAGTAATATTCATTTGCCATGTTAGAAAATTACACCGAACTCATATTTGCAATTTGCATGTTGATTTTCATGCTTACTCTCTAGTGCATAAATGCATGATATGGCAAGTTTCCTGCAAAGCTCTTCATATAATGAATGAAAAAACAAATAACTCACACTTTGAAAGCTTATTAGCTTTTTTGCATTTAAATTTGATGCTCAAATTAAGAATAGCTAATCTTGCTGGGAGATAATTCATGAAGCACTTACCAATTTGGTTTAAATATTTAGTTAGTGTCCTGACATTAACCGTCAGCCTAAGTTTCATTGTTGGTGAAGTTGTTCGGAATTTCGAAACTCAATACTTGTCTGATCGAATGGATGCACAAATTAAAGCAAATTTTCAGGCACTCAGTGTTGCTCTTTCATCAGATGTAGTTTCTCACCGTTCACAAACGTTAAATGAAAAGCTGGCTTTAATGGCCAAACATTATCCTGATTTATGTTATGTTTCGATTCTTGACAATTTAGGTGAACAAGTAGGTAGATGGGGAAACAAACCTCATGATGCCAACCCAATGGCTCTAAATTTTTCTAACTCCATTGATTCCGGTGCTTTACCTATAGGTAGCATGCAAATTTCGATGAGTAAAAAACGAATGATGGCGGATATAAATATGCATGTTGAACAAATGCGTTTTTTTACCGCCCTGACCTTACTCTCACTCAGTTTTTTGATTTACTTAATTTCTCAATGGATGATTTTTTCTCCTCTTTCACGAATCAACCAAAAGCTGATTAGTGTTTATTACCGTAAAGGAGACAAGAGTACAATCAACGTCGATGAAGTAAAACGATTAGAGTATGGCGTTGAACAATTAGAAATACATCTTTATGAACTTAAAAAACGCGAGCAGCAATTAGAAAAGGCTAAACGAGAAGCAGAGGCTGCAAATGTTGCAAAATCTCAATTTATCGCAACTATGAGCCATGAAATTCGTACTCCAATGAATGCCATTATTGGTGCTATTGACCTGATTAAAGAAGAGCATCTTCCGCCACACTGTCAAGAAATAAATAAGATGGCTGATGAAGCTGCTCATTTATTACTGAAACAACTTAATGATATTTTAGACTTTTCTAAAATTGATGTTGGAAAACTAGTAATTGATAAAAGAGATTTTGATGTAGCAGAGCTAGGAAATAAGACTTTTTCTATGCTTAAAAAATGTTGCAAAAAAGAATTAATATTGACTTTTAATAACCAATTGGGCCAATTGTCAGTGGCTCATACGGACGAAGGTAAGTTATCTCAAATTCTTACAAACTTACTCGATAACGCAATTAAATTTACCCACACAGGTCAAGTTTCGTTAACTTTAAGTCATCACTTCCCAAATGGCCTATGTATCCAAGTTACTGATACTGGTATCGGCCTAGAGTCTTCTGACAAAGAGTTCATTTTTGAACCATTTAAACAAAAAGATGCAACTTTTACTCGACATTATTCGGGTGTCGGGATGGGTCTAACGATTTCTAAACGATTGATTGAACTTCTTGGAGGAAAGATAACAATCGATAGTGAATTAAATAAAGGTAGTGAGTTCACTGTTATTATACCTTGTCAAATGAAAGAGAGGGTTATGCAAGCAGGAAGTGAGCTTTCCTCAAGCAGAGACATGGGTACAAGTCACACACATATTTTACTTGTAGAAGATAACGCCGCCAATCAACTCGTTGCTCGCACCATACTTGAAAATGCTGGCTTCCAAGTAACTACAGCTGATAATGGTATTGAAGCTATCGCTGCTATCAAAAATAACCTCTTTGATCTCATACTCATGGATCTACAAATGCCCGAAATGGACGGTTTTTCTGCTTGTGAGGCGATTCGAGAACTCAATGAGCATGGTAGAAGTCTACCAATCTTAGCGATGACTGCAAATGTTAGTTTCGAAGATAGGAAAAAATGCCATGATGTTGGTATGGATGACTTCCTTGCTAAACCAGCGAATAAGCAAACAATGTTAGATACAATAAAAAATTGGTTGGGCAAAAAACACATCCATATGAATCATAAATTTTAGAAATGCAGAAATTTATTCTAGGAAATAATTAATGAATTTTTCCTTACAAGGTTGCAAAAACTGACTAAATTGACAATAGTTTATTTACTATAAAATTATTTAAAGCGGCGACGTATCGCTTTCAAACATTTAATTCACGAGTTACAACTTTTACTTAAAAATTAAAACGCAAACGTCATTAGTTAGGAGTGTATCTATGCTAGGTTCTCCAGGTTCAAGTCATGTTCTAAATAAACTTTCAATTCGTACTAAATTCATCTTAATCAATATCATACTATACACTGGAATCTTTTTTTATGGTGTATTTGAACAAATCAGCTTAGATAATTTACATGAACTTGAGGTGGCCTCTGTTGAGAATACTGCTGCTGAAGTTGATCTTCTTAATCTACGTCGATATGAAAAAGACTTTATCTCACGTCATAATTTAAAGTATAAAGCTCGTTTTGATGAAACATTTGAAATTCTCTCAAACAGACTAACTGCACTTGATGAACGTTTACATGAACATGGGCTTCAATTCGACAGACAGATTGATATCATCAACTCGACTTTGCACCAATACAGAATTATATTCTCCGACGTGGTTGATAAAATACAATTACTTGATTCGCCAACATCATCTCATTCTTTAATTCATCGCCTGTCAAATTCTCGCCAACAACTCAAAGAAGAAGTATTACAACTCAATGATTTACAAGCAAAGGTTGATTTTTCATCATTGACAGAGTATGACCTTATCTACCAAGCACTCCCAACACCACAAAATAAAGATGCGGTGTTAAAAGAATTGTCTAAGTTCATAAAAGTCTACGCTCAGCAATTACAGCCTTCTATTGAACAATATCAAGATGATCTTATTCATATTTTTGAAGCTTATCAATCGCTTGGAGTATCCTCAGAGGAAGGCTTGAGAGGTAAGCTGCGGCAAACTGTACATCAAACAGAGCGAGAGATTCTTTCACTCCAGACTGAAATAGAAACGGCTATATTGACCGCTTCAGACCGTGTAAAAAATCAACTTCATCTATTTGGTGCCTTGATTGCACTGACTATATCGTTACTTTTAGCGATTATAGCCCGTAATATAATATTCCGAATAAAAGCGATTAATACCATGATGCGAGAGATTGCAAATGGTAATGGTGACCTCACTTTACGAATGAATACTAAGGGTAATGATGAGCTGGCACAGCTTGGCCATTCTTTTGATTTATTCATTGATAAAATTCATGGCCTAATAAAAGAAGCAGCCTTAGTAAAAGAGGTTCTATTACAAAGTTCCACAGAAAGTGAACATGCTGCCGGGAATAGTATTAGAAACTCTGAGCAACAGAGAATAGAGTCTGAATCAGTAATAACAGCAATTAACGAGCTTGTTCAAACAAGCAACGAAATAACACGCAATATCGAATATGCTGCTTCTAATGCATCTCAGATAAAAGAAGCATCTAATTCAGCATTGAAGATAACACAACAAGCGAGTCATAGTATGCAGTCCCTCGCTGCCAAAATTATTGATTCACAAGTGCTAATTCAACAACTTGAGGAACAAAGTCGAGAGATAAATAGCGTTATCTCAACCATTCAAACGATAGCAGAACAAACTAATTTACTTGCTCTTAACGCTGCTATTGAAGCTGCACGAGCTGGTGAATATGGTCGTGGTTTTGCTGTAGTTGCGGATGAGGTACGAGATCTATCAATGAAAACGGATAAATCAACCAGACAGATTGAAGCAACCATCAACAATCTCAATGAGCAGGTTCATCACACGGTCAGCTTGATGTCGGAAAGCCAATTGCACGCCAAGTCTACGCAAAAAGAAACCAAACAAGTCGTGAGTGCGATAGATAACATTAATCAGCAAATCGAAGATTTATTTGATCTTAATGCACAAATTGCTACAGCTTCAGAACAGCAATCTGCCGTTTCCAGCGACATTGACCGAAATATTACCCAAATATCTTCACTTGCTAATGATACTCATCGAGAAATACAAAGTTCAGTTTCTTGTACTAAACAAGTAAGTCAAGTCAGCCTAAAATTAGATGCTATTGTGGCTCAATTCAGTTACTGACTATTCATTGCATTTTTTAGTCCATTAAAAAAGGGATGCATCATGCTTCCCCTTTTATTCGACTTGAAAAGAATTTTATTTAAAACTTATGTCTTGATTAAGAATCTCTTGATTTCAAAAATTCGTCATAAGTTCCTTTAAAGTCAGTGATTTTGCCATCACGAATTTCGATAATTCGAGTCGCCAAAGAGTCAACAAAAACTCGGTCATGAGAAACAAAGAATAAGGTGCCTTTGTATTGTTCAAGTGCCGTATTCAATGACTCAATCGACTCCATATCCATGTGGTTAGTCGGTTCATCCATTAACAACATGTTAGGTTTGTGCATCATCAGCTTACCAAGCAGCATTCTGCCCTGCTCTCCACCAGACAATACTTTGACCGATTTCTTAATATCATCTTGACCAAACAACATGCGTCCTAAAAATCCACGGACAGCTTGCTCATCATCGCCTTCTTGTCTCCATTGCCCCATCCATTCTGTAAGATTAAGGTCTTGTGAAAAGTCATGTGCATGATCTTGAGCATAGTAGCCGATATTAGCATTTTCAGACCACTTAAACTCACCGTTACGAGGCTCTAGTGCTCCGGCCAACGTATTTAAGAATGTTGTTTTACCCACACCGTTTTCACCGATGATAGCAACACGTTCACCTACTTCAAAAATAGCACTAAAATCGCTGAATAAATCGTGCTCAAAACCTTGAGTCAGGTTGTCAACCACCAAAGCATTACGGAAAAGCTCTTTTGATTGCTCAAAGCGAATAAATGGGCTTTGACGGCTTGAAGCTTTAACTTCATCCAGTTTAATTTTATCGATTTGCTTTGCGCGTGAAGTTGCTTGCTTTGCTTTAGATGCATTAGCAGAGAAACGAGCAACGAATGTTTGTAACTCAGCAATTTGCGCTTTCTTCTTCGCATTGTCATTGAGTAAACGCTCACGGGCTTGAGAGGCTGCAGTCATATACTCATCATAGTTACCTGGATAAACACGTAACTCACCATAATCTAAGTCAGCCATATGAGTACATACTGAGTTTAAGAAGTGGCGATCGTGTGAAATAATGATCATAGTGCAGTTACGTGCATTGAGTGTTTCTTCCAACCAATGAATAGTATCCATGTCCAAGTTGTTGGTTGGTTCATCAAGTAACATGATATCTGGGTCAGCAAAAAGTACCTGAGCAAGAAGGACACGGAGTTTCCAACCCGGTGCTACTTCACTCATCAAACCAAAGTGTTGCTCCAAAGGGATGCCTACAGCAAGTAATAATTCACCCGCTTTCGCTTCTGCCATGTAGCCATCCATTTCTGCGAATTGAACTTCAAGATCGGCAACCTTCATTCCATCTTCTTCGCTCATTTCAGCAAGAGAATAAATACGATCGCGTTCTTGCTTCACTTGCCAAAGCTCTTTGTGGCCCATAATCACCGTATCAATAACCGTATATTCTTCATAAGCGAATTGATTCTGGTTAAGTTTGGCAACACGTTCATTTGGATCGTAGCTCACATTACCACTACTTGGATCAAGCTCACCGCTGAGTATTTTCATAAAGGTGGATTTACCACAACCGTTCGCTCCAATTAAGCCGTAGCGGTTGCCCTCTCCAAATTTAACTGAGATGTTTTCAAATAACGGCTTGGCGCCAAATTGTTGAGTAATATTCGCTGTGGAAATCAAAACCTTTACCTTAGCAATGTTGAGTTTATTGAGAAAATTCGCGTCACGTTACTTCTTAAGGCGTCACACTTCAAGCTTTGTTTTTGCGAATTTTTACTTGGTTGAGCCTATTCGTACAAAATTGAAGCCTCTCTTCGAGAGTTTATTTCTATTTTACACTGCTGTTATCTCAAACTTTAACTCTATCACATTAAATGTTAATCAAGCTCAAATTATCCAATTTAGCTTTGTGCTAGGGTTAAAATTTGATGACTACTGTTAAATGATGTGAATGGTCCCCAATCACCTCTTTGATTAAAATAAACTCCAACGAGAATGATGATTATACCAAATAAAACAAGCTGGGTTATATTAGCTGGCGGACAGGCCAGTAGAATGGGAGGAAGAGATAAAGGATTAATCGAATTCCTTGATAAGCCTTTAATCGAACACGTAGTAAAATGCTTATCTAATCAGACTTCTAATTTATTTATTAATGCTAACCGAAACCTAGAGTCATACCAAAAATTTGCTGTTGTGTTCAGTGATAAAACAGATGGCTTTCTGGGACCTGTCAGTGGTTTCCAGTCAGGGTTGAACTATGCGACAACCGATTGGGTTGGCTTTGTACCCTGTGATTGCCCTTTTATTTCACCTTACCTTGTTACTCGATTTTGTCAGGCCGCTAACGAAAACGTCGATATCGTTGTGGCGCACGATGGCCAATACCCACAACCGGTATTTACGCTTATGCACAAGCGTATCCTTCCCCAGATCAATGCCTTCTTGCTACGCGGGGAAAGAAAAATCACTCGCCTTTATACGGAGTGTAATACCCATTATGTTGACTTTAGCGATTCACCACGAAACTTTATCAATTTAAATACACCAGAAGAGCTCGCGATATTGGATAACTCTTATGAACTCAAAATACATTAAAATACCAATCTTGGGGTTTGCCGCCTATTCTGGCACCGGAAAAACCACCTTGCTTGAGGCACTCTTACCCAAATTAACACAGTCAGGGTTACGTATTGGGATGTTAAAACATGCTCACCATGACTTTGATGTTGATCAACCAGGAAAAGATAGCTATCGCTTGAGAAAAGCGGGGGCCTCTCAAATGTTAATTGCTTCCCGTTATCGTCATGTGTTAATGACGGAAACCCCCAATGCTGAGACAAGCTTTTATCATCTATTAGAGTCTTTCGATCAAAGCTCTCTCGATGCGATTTTGGTTGAAGGCTGTAAGAATATTGCATTTCCCAAAATAGAACTTCATCGCGAACAAGTAGGGAAACCATGGTTGCATCCTTTCGATGACAACATCATCGCCATTGCTTCCGATAGCAACCGACTTGATACCCCCCTCCCTCACATGAATATCAATGATATTGACGCAATTGCGCGATTTGTTATGCAGTTTATTGAAACATTCAACCAACAACACAGCACTTGTAAAGCGTGACAATTCTCTCTCTTCAAGGCAAAATCTAACATTATACCAAAGTGACCTCAAGACGTTCGCCCTTTTTGAGTGTCTTGATATCACTCGGGTTCCGTATTTTGAAGTCAGGTCCATCTGGCTTTCATAGGTTTATCAAACTTTATCCAGAGAGACTGCTATGGCTCGTACCATTCTTTACACGTATAAAAATGAAGACAAAGAACTGACGTTTTCTTATCAGCAACATCGTAATATTCATGAAGCGGTAGCTGAAGCAGAAGGGATTGATATTTCTGCCTATTTAAAGATGGAGCAACAAATTGAAGCGGTATCGGATACAAAAGCAGTGAGAAATTACCGTGATAACCACTTCAGAAAGCTCGGTTTTACTAAGATCACTCTCGCTCAAAAAGAAAACTTAGGTGTTGGAAAAAAAGACAAATAAAGACAGTAAAAACTTTCCAGTTCGTAGTACAGGACTAACCCAAGCCAATCTAAACGACTTGGGTTTTATTCTTGTGGAATCTATATCCAAGTAACCTCAAAATGCTTTGTTCAGCGTGATGATCTTGGGAACCTGTCACTTAGGTATATTTATGTTGTATTGGGTACTTAAGATTTTTTAACAAACTGAGCGGTAACTAACATCTCGCCCGCACCGTCGACACGACAATCCAATTGATGATCTTTCCCTTCCTTTATGCGTTTTATGAGAGCTTTAGTGCCAATCTTCAGCACAATAGAACTGCCTTTTACTTTTAAATCTTTGGCTAGTGTGACTTTATCGCCTTTATTCAGCAAGGTTCCATTAGCATCTTTTACTTGTATGCTTTCTTCAATTTCAGAAGGGTCCCACTCATAAGCACATTCAGGACAAACTAATACATTTTGGTCTTGATAAACAAATTCTGATTGACAGTTAGGGCAAGGAGGAAAAGACATAGATTAATAGCTATACAATGGAAATTTCACACATAATAGTCTTTTTTACGAAGGTGATCGAGTGCTCTTACTTAGATATATCTCTTGGATAAATATTAGCCAAAAAGCAAATACAAAACTTCACGGTAACCTATTGAAATTAAGTTCAATTAATCCAGATAAAGGTAAATTTCTACTACAGAGATTAGGACGTAGAAAGGTATCGATGGGTTTATGCTTTAGCTAATTAACTTACGCAGTATCCAGAGTATTAGGTTTTTGCTAATACGCTGGATACCCGGATATGAAGTGAATATGAAATTACGATGGTTTAATATTCAAGAAAGCGGCGCCACGAACACCACCAGAATCACCATGCTTTGCTTTGATGATCGTTGGACATTTTGCGACAGATAGGAGATGTTTGGGAATACGCTTAGGCATCTCATCATAAATCAGATCAAAGTTTGATAAACCACCACCCAGAACGACAACATGTGGGTCCATGGCAGTAAAAACATTAGCCAAACAAATCGCTAACAATTCCATGAAGCGATCGACATGTTCGGCAGCATTTGCTTCACCTGCTTTATAGGCGGTGATGATATCGACTGCTTTTTTCTCTTCACTATAATAATGCGTGTATAAGTCTTCAAAGCCTCGGCCAGACAAATAACTGTCTAAACAGCCTTTTTTTCCACACCCACATGGTAAGAGTGGCGCGTCTTCCCCTAAATGGAACCAAGCGTCAAGAGGGAGTCGTGTGTGCCCTTCTTCGCCAGCCACATGATTTCGACCTGAAAATACCTTGCCATCAACGATAATTCCACCACCGAAGCCGGTCCCAAGTATCAACCCTAAAACAGAAGGCTCATGCTGTAATTCTTCATCCCACGCTTCTGATAAGGCAAAACAATTAGCGTCGTTTTCAATTTTGACCTCACGCCCTACTTTTGCTTCAAGATCAGCTCGAAGAGGCTTACCCTTTGCAGCAGGTACGTTAACCGTCAGAACCGTCTCTGAGTCAGCATCTTCCATTCCCGGCAGACCAAGTCCAATACTGCCCTCACAACCAAACTCTGTATCGTACTTATCGACTAGATCGGAGATGGTATTAACCAACAATTTATAGTCATTCGTCGGTGTCGGAACTCGTTCAGTGGCTACACGTTCCAAATCATCGTTAAATGCACCAAATTCTATTTTCGTGCCACCAACATCGAAGCCGTAATACATGCAATTATCTCCTATACTGCGCTTTTGACTCTAACCAAGCATCCTCGAGTCGAATTGATGATATTATCTATACCTCATCATCGATATACCGTGACCCGTTTCTGATTTATCTCTTTACTGTTATGAAGAAGCTTCGCAGTTTGAGCACTTATGTTTATTACTTAGAGTGACTTCTCGGTTTTTAGCCATTGTTCAAATTGCTTTAAACAAGGACGAGAAGGATCGGTTTTCACCCTTGTTTTAGTTAACATATACGTTTCACGGAAAGTTTCAAACCACAGTTGTAAGCATTGCGATGCCTTTTCTTCTCCCGCTTGCTCCAACACCAGCGAAGCAACTTCTGCTGTTGAAAGATGCTGCTCATTATCGGAACGCCGCATTATATATTCAGAGACAAATTCTGGGTCGATAGAGAGTACGGGTAAGGACTGCAAAAAGTCAGAGCGTCGAAAGATTTTACGCGCCTCTCGCCAACTGCCATCAATGAAAATAAACAGCCATTTTTTTCTACCCATTACTTCATGCTTTGTGTGCTCAATTGTTAAACTAGATAACAAACGTTCTGGGTCATCAACATAATCAGCCGGAAAAATAATTACGGGCTGATAACGCGGATTATTAATTAGGTCTAACATTTCGTTATCAGGGTTGGTTCTATTCCACTGATACACATAGGATTCACTGATTACATCTGCAATTAAGCGCCCTGTATTACTAGGCTTAAACACTTCGTTTTCCGATACCAGAAGCAAACATGCAACATCCGTCGTTAGATCAGGCTGTAACGCACATAAGCAGTATTGCAGTGATACTTGGCAATACGGGCATCTCACGACTTTACAACCACGAGCCTTAAAAGACTTAGTTGAGATGGATTGACGGTGTTGGTATAAACGGTGAAAAGCGTGGATTCTCATTAGAAATCGGTCAACAATAGCAAAATAGAGCGAGATTCTACTTGTATACCCAAATAAGCTCAAGGTCGCTTGACTGTAAGAGTACTTCATGGAGATAACCACTTAAAAGCTTTAAGACTATCTCAAAGTGAACCGTTCTAAGTTGCTAAAGGTATTACTTAAGAGAAAAAGGAAAGGAAAAAGACATTGTTAGATTATATGGTCGATAACGCTTCTGAGGTACGGTTTATTTGTTTTATTGCCGCATTCATGCTGTGTGCAATATGGGAACAGAAAATCCCAAGAAGAACACTGACATTAACTCGCAGGTTTCGTTGGTTTCATAATCTCTCCTTACTAACCATCAATAGTGCGTTAATTGCGCTCTTAGTACCATTAGCCACTATACAAGCTGCGACGATTGCTGATGATAACCAATGGGGTGCGTTGCATTATTTGTCCGTTCCCTGGTGGGCTAACCTAATGGTAAGCTTGCTGTTACTTGATCTGCTTATTTATGCTCAGCACCGTTTGTTTCACATGGTGCCTTACTTATGGAAGCTTCATCGCGTTCATCACAGTGACCTTGATGTCGACGTTACCACCGCCATTCGTTTTCACCCAATTGAAATGATTCTTTCCTTATTTTTAAAAATCATGGCCATTTTTATTTTGGGTGTTTCCCCGATTGCGATCATTATTTTTGAGATACTGCTTAATGTAAGTGCGATGTTTAATCACAGTAACGGCCGCTTAGTTCGCTTAGTCGATAAAAAACTTCGCTGGTTTATTGTCACCCCTGACATGCATCGTATTCACCATTCAATCAACCTAAACGAAAGCCACTCAAACTTTGGCTTTTTTCTGTCTATTTGGGATCATAGTTTTAAAACCCATCAAGCTAAGTCAGAACATGAAAAAATGATCATCGGAATAAAAGAAATTCGATCTCCTGAAGAACAAACTCTGTTCAAGTTGCTAATGCAACCTTTCCGCTTTAAATGATATATCTTACCTCAGTACTTTACATGGTATTGAGGGGGGTGAAGTCCATTTTTAGGGCAACGAAATGTGACAACGTCACGAAAGCTGACTAATTTGCAACACATTCGCTCATAAAGTTATCTAAACATTAACTTAAGATCATTATTACTTTGAAAAGCACCGAATTAATAGCTATAACATTAGTTGATTTTGATACACAATTACCAACCTAACAAATTTGGAGTGCTCAAAGTGGACAAGGTACGTGTGGCTTTCCTTCCTCTGTTTCTATCAATCACGTTAAGCGCTTGTAGCTCAAATAACAGCTTGCACTCAGATATTGATATACAAAATGTAAACTCTACTAATGAAAAACAGGTTATTCAGCATAGTGGTCTTTTAAAGTTCTACAAAGAATGGCAAGGTACCCCTTACTTATTCGGAGGCACGAAAAAATCTGGAATTGATTGTTCAGCTCTTGTACAAAAAGCATTTTTAGAGGCTTATCGAATTTTATTACCCAGAACCACTCGACAGCAAGTCAAACGAGGAAGAAAAGTCAGCTGGAATGATATACAAAAAGGTGACTTAGTATTTTTTAAGACTCGAAGGAACACATACCACGTTGGGGTTTATCTAGGTGATAAGCAGTTTATGCATGCATCAACATCAAAAGGAGTAATTATTTCAAGAATGGACAACCCTTACTGGGCCTCCAAGTTTTGGCAAGTACGAAGAGTGACTTTATAGCTTGTTTAGACACTGTTCTTCTTTAGCTTTACACGGTATTTAGTCAAATATCGTATTTTTATTGGGTTTTGATAGCGTTGTCTCGAGAAAGATTCCACTTTTAAAAGTTATTACAAGGTAGCTAATCATACGTTGCAATTGCTGTATCAAAAAGATTTTTTACCAAAGCAATGTACTCATCTAAAAACACAATCTGTTCGTTAGTTGCCTTCATAATCCAAACACCAGCCAGAACTTCACTTAAATCTTCTACCACTGCATCAGCTTCTTTTAGAAGTTTAAAACGCACACTGGAGTACAAATCTGGATTTTGTTCAAAAATAGACATAATATTGGAGGCGACCATATCGGTTACGACATCTTCAATACTTTCCATTCCAGTATCCCCTATTTCTGAAGTAAATAGATCTAGGTGAAGCGACAAATACTCAATAAGAGCAAGATAACCATCAGTTTCCAATACCACGATAATTCTCCATAATAAAATATTCTTCTAGAAAAAAGAGGGCGGCCTTCATATTAAGCGATTGAGGGAGAAATTCACTAACTTCTTGCATTGTGAAGAAAAAAATACTCACATTTTCAATGTGAAGCTCCTATGAGTTTTATATATTTTGATATTAGTCGGCTCCAGCTTGCTAAGGTTACTTAGTATATGCTTTCTTTGAATACATAAATTTTTGGTCCATTTATATTATACGGACAATTATCACTATTTATTAAATATAGTAAGCTAACCTTACATATACTTCGAAAATTAACTGCTTCGATAATTACAGATTTGTTTCGGCCAGATTCTTTCGCACGATGTGAGGCTATATCACGCACTTTAGCGATTGCAGATAATATACCTAATAAAATATTTCCGATTTCACGAAATTTGATTGAGGGAAGAATATGTTGACTTTCTTACTAGTGGCAAATGATCACAAGACCCATGTCAACTAGGATACAGATGCTGGTTCAAAAATCGATACACAAATCAACTTAGTCCAGGCTTAATCAAAATATCCATTTTCACCCCAAAAAAAAACAGATAAGTTCGTTTTATTACACACCATTAGTCGCAACCATGCTCTAGACTAATAGTGGTCAATAGATTCTTCGAGGATGTATGTATGTGGCAAGCCATATCACAACAACTTTCTGCGACATTAATGTTTGAATATTGCATAACTGAAAAATCCAAAATGTCCGGTGGTGACATTAGCCAAAGCTACATGATCAATGACGGCTTTCAAAGATATTTTGTTAAAATCAACGACCGAAGATTGTTGACAAAATTTGAGACAGAGGCCGAAAGTTTACACCTCTTGAGAGAAAGCTCTACTTTATTTGTGCCAGAAGTGGTTTTAACGAGCAATACTAAAACTCATGCTTTTATTGTCCTTAACTACCTACCAACAAAGCCCTTAGAAGGCAACAATAATAGTTTTAAGTTTGGCCAGCAACTTGCCAGATTACATTTATGGGGAGAACAAAAAGAGTTTGGCTTTGACAGTGATAATTACCTTGGAGCAACGCTTCAACCTAATCAGTGGCATAAAAAATGGAACGTTTTTTTCGCAGAACATCGGATTGGCTGGCAGTTGCAGTTACTCAAAGAGAAAGGGATTATTTGGGTTGATATTAACAACTTTGTTTCTTTAATCAAACAATCTTTAGCAAGTCACTTCCCTAGCCCGTCTTTGTTACATGGTAATCTGTTGAATGAAAATACAGCCCTTAGCCCTGCTGGTCCATTATGCTTTGATCCCGCTTGTTATTGGGGGGATCGTGAATGTGACATCGCCATGACTGAACTTTTTGGTGGATTTCAATCAGATTTCTATACAGGCTACCAGTCTGTCGCCCCTCTAGCTGAAGGATATAAACAACGCAGAGATCTCTACAACCTCTATCACATTCTCAACCACTGTAATTTATTTGGTGGACATTATTTTGAACAAGCTGAGTCGTTGATAAAGAAAATACTTTCCCAATAGTAAAATGGTAATAGGATTTGATATGGAAAAGTACACAGAAAGGCATATACATTGCCCTCACTGCGGTCAGTCAATCAGAGTCTCCTTAGATGCAAGCAACGGTGATCAAGAACTTTACGACGACTGCCCAGCATGTTGTCATACCATTCATCTGAATCTTAAAGTCGATGAACTCCATGAGAAAATCGATCTTTTTATTGATGATGAAATCGACTAAATCGCACATACCCAAGTGACCTCAAGATGCTTGATTCAGAGCGAGGTCACTGAGTCGTATTCAAGGAAGACAACGAAACGGAATAGCATACCATTTCTTATTTTGTAAGAAGAACGGTTGTCTGACGCAAGAAGTCGGCTCAGTGACACGCTCCCAAAGGGCGAGCGACTTTAACTCTCATACTTTGTTAACGATTCTCAATGTAGAGCCACTATATCTTCGATATCGTTGCCGCTCCTGAGAGCTAGGGTGATCTCGCTGAACGCAGCATCTTGAGGATACTCGGGTATAAGCACTGATTCAAATCTGTACTTAAGATCTATGAGAATATACTCAGCGATTTGTCTTTTTCGTTTCTATCAACTGGGCCATCCCATCTAATCACCCACCTCCACCTGCCCTAACTAAAAGAATTTTATGATTTATATCAATTAGATATACACATTTCTTTTTTTATTAAAACATCGTTAAATAATTGAGATACCTCACAAAAATTGACCAACTTTATAAAAAGACAAAAATTAATATATATGATGAATACCATTATAAATACCTTTAATTGTTAGATGTTTACATACAATCAAACGCTTGTGTTTAGTAATAAAGGTTTAGATTTTTATGACAATGCCTAAGAGGTTCATGACGTGAAATACATCGCTCAAACTGCGAGTAAGTTTAATCGATTACTGACAGCCATTGCTGTTTCATCCATCTTATCTGGCTGTGGTGGATCTGATAGCTCATCAACTACCCAACCAGCAGTTAAACCTACTAGCCCTGTAGTGAAGCCAGCTGTTCCAGTGGTAGAACCTAACCCTACAGTAGAACCCAGTAAACCAGTAGGAGACACAACTCTCCCAGTGGTTAAACCAACATCAATCCAAGATCATACCCCTCCTAAGATTGTCTTAAATGGGCAAAAGATCATGACAGTTCCACTAGGCAGCGAGTTTATTGATCCTGGAGTCAAAGCCACGGATAATGTTGATGGAGACCTGACAGCACGTGTTTTAGTCTCAGGAAAAGTCAATACAGAGACACTTGGCCGTTATCATCTAGAATACACCGTGCAAGACAGTAGTAAAAACACCTCTAAGGTTTCAAGAACTGTTGAGGTTAGGACCTTTGATACCGAACTCCCAACAATATGGCTCAATGGCCCAGAGCTAATTAAGCTAGACATTGGTGACGATTATGAGGAGCAAGGTGCAGGAGCCAAGGATAATCTTGATGGCGATATCTCCGGTAAAATACGTACCTCTGGAAAAGTTGATACCAATACTGCGGGTGAATATGTTTTAGAGTATTCCGTTATGGACAGGTCTGGAAATAGGTCTAAGATTTATCGAACGGTTATCGTCCAAAGAGGTGTCGTATTTAGAGATCCAGAGCTCACTCTATATGAAAATGAATATCAACATAGAATTTGGCTTGATTTAGAGTCTGATTCACTTGATATGTCTGCTCTGGATTTTGAGGTATCTACAAAGTCAACAGCAACGGAGAGTCAAGACTTCGAACTAAGCAAAAATTCAATCTCAACACCCCAGAAATCAGGGTATTTTACCTTAATAATTCATGATGATGATGAACCTGAAGCAAAAGAAACAATTGTCATTAATGTATTAAATAAAGGTGAGTTAATAAAAGAGTTAGAAATAACATTAGACGATACAAATTCAACTGAAATTGTTGATCATGGTACTATTTCTGGTTACGCAGCCCCAGGTAACACTATGGTTGTCCTTGACGATGTAATCTATTCCTTTGAATTTGACAAAGTAGCCAGATATGACCTTGTCAATCACGAAGTGTTAGTCGGAGAAATTCGTGGTTACCAAACTCCACAGGTAGCAGTATATAACGGAGAAATACACTTACTTATAGATGATAAACTGTATCTTTTAGACAAAAATAAACTATCTATAAAAGTTACTTCTACAGCCCCAGTAACCTTTGAAACTCACTTCCTTTCATTTCAAGCAGATAAAGTGACCTCTGTTGTAAATGATACGCTATATGTTTTTAATAAACCTTGGTTGACAAATAACTATTTCAGTTATGATTTCAGCAGTAGAAAGTGGGAAAAATTTACAGATTTACCCAAGGGCAGTGGTTCTATACGGCCAAAAACTACCAAAGTATTTGGTGATGAAGTCTATGTCCTAGATGATAAAAAGAATTACCGTGTTTTTAATACAGCAGATAAGAGTTGGTCCATAACTACTGGCGAAACAAATACTCAGTTTTCTAAACAAGTGCACTTTGTTGGTAAATATGCTTATGACTTTGTAAAAGACAATGATAAACATATGTTTGTACGCTACAACATAACATCGAACATTGAAACTTATGGTAAAAGAAATGAGCGAGTGATGGATTACGCAGTTAACGAGTCAGTTATGTATAAAGGAAGATTTTACTTCTTTAATCAGTACAAGACGAAACTTCTCTCTATGTATTGGGGAGACGAGTAAACAATTACAAATAAACTACGATTAAAAGTCAACACCGGCTGTTTTCAGTAAAAATCAATAAAAGGTGCCGTGCTGGCACCTTTTTATTTACATGCATTAATAGAGCATTAACAGATTATACGTCGTATGTTGTCGAAGCCGTATCGCCGCCTGTGCCCGTCCAGTTTGTGTGGAAGAACTCACCACGTGGACGATCAGTACGCTCGTAGGTGTGTGCACCGAAGTAATCGCGTTGAGCCTGTAACAAGTTCGCTGGTAGGCGTGCTGTTGTGTAACCGTCCAAGAACGTAAGAGCAGAAGTCATACATGGCATTGGAATACCCACTTCCATAGACTTAGCTGCAACTTTACGCCATGCACTCATACAGTTGTCCAAGATACCTTTAAAGTAGGCATCTGAACCTAGAAATGCGATCTCTGGGTTCGCTTCAAACGCATCACGGATGTTGCCTAGGAATGCAGAACGAATGATACAACCACCACGCCACATGAGAGCGACATTACCGTAGTTTAGATCCCAGCCGTTTTCATTTGATGCTTCACGCATTAACATAAAGCCTTGAGCATAGGAAATAATTTTAGAGGCAAGCAGTGCCTGACGAAGTGCATCAACCCACTCTTGCTTATCGCCTTCTACTGGTGTGATTGTTTTACCGAAGAGTTTCTCTGCCTCAACACGCTGCTCTTTCAGGGCAGATAGACAACGAGAAAATACCGATTCAGTGATCAACGTAAGTGGGATACCCATGTCTAATGCATTGATACCTGTCCACTTGCCTGTCCCTTTTTGGCCAGCTGTATCTAGGATTTTTTCGACTAGAGCTTCACCGTCTTCATCTTTGTAGCCAAGGATATCAGCCGTGATTTCAACCAAGTAGCTGTCTAGCTCCGTCTTATTCCAATCAGCGAATACAGCTTGCATCTCGTCTGCAGACATGCCTAGACCATCTTTCATGAACTGGTAGGCTTCTGTGATAAGCTGCATGTCACCGTATTCGATACCGTTGTGTACCATTTTAACAAAGTGGCCAGCACCATCGTTACCCACCCAATCACAGCAAGGCTCACCTGCATCGGTTTTAGCTGAAATGCCTTGGAAGATAGGCTTCACGGCTTCCCATGCTTCTGGAGCGCCACCTGGCATGATTGATGGGCCAAAACGTGCACCTTCTTCGCCACCAGACACACCCGTGCCAATAAAATGAATGCCTTTTTCACGCAATGCAGCAACACGGCGGTTAGTGTCTGGGAAATTCGTATTACCACCGTCGATGATAATGTCACCTTTGTCTAATAAAGGAACAAGCGCATCAATAAATTTATCGACTACATCACCTGCACGTACCATCAACATAATTTTACGCGGTGTTTCGAGTTTCTCTACTAATTCTTCTAGAGAGTAGGCACCGATGATGTTTGTGTCTTTCGCTGGACCTTCCAAGAATTCATCCACTTTAGCCGCAGTGCGATTGTGAGCCACAACTTTAAAACCGTGGTCATTCATGTTTAGGATAAGGTTTTGACCCATTACCGCTAGGCCAATTACACCGATATCACCTTTCATTATTTCTCTCCAATTATCTTTAACTCGACCAAAGACGGCTTATATTACTTTTGCCGCTGCGTCTAAATCTAAATACCACTCAGTTAATCCTGTCTTTGCTTGAATTTTCGCTGCAGGATATGGCAGCATTTCTGCTGGTTGATGGTTAATTTCTTCTATGATGTCGGCTTTACCCGCACCAAGAACTAAATAACTGATACGTTTTGCTGCTTCTAAAACTCGCACTGTTTTCGACACGCGAATTTGTCCAGATTCAGGATGAGTGGCTAAAACCGATAAGTTCTCATCATCATAATTCGTTTGGCCTGGGAACAAAGAAGCAGTGTGACCGTCAGCACCAACCCCAAGTAAAATCCAATCGAATACCGGGGTGCCGTTTGTCATAGGGATGGTCGCTTCCATCTCTTTCGCAAAACGAATCGCCTCTAATTCAGGATCATTTTCACCTAAAATACGGTGAATGTTCTCGGCTGGAATGTTAACTTTATTAAAGAGCAAAGCATTGGCTTCACCGTAGTTACTTTCTGCATCCTCTGGAGAAACACAACGTTCATCCCCCCACCAGAAATGTAAATTTTTCCAATTGATTGACGAGGCATAGTCGTCATGCGAAAGACGCTCGAACAACATCTTTGGTGTACTTCCACCAGATAGCGAAATATGGATTGGTTTTTCCATTTCACTAAACGCTTTCATATCGTTGGCAAGGCTATCTACAACTTGCGCTGCTGTAGGGAAGATCTTATGGTTGATCATAATTCACAGTAGTCCGTATCTGTTAGGTTTTTACAAGGAAAACGCCATGCGCGTTGGTCACGAGAGAGCAAGTCATCTGCTGCTTTAGGCCCCCATGTTCCACAGGCGTAGCCAAACAATGCTTGCGGATCTTGCTTGAAGTCTAGGATCGGTTGAACATATTTCCAGCAAGCTTCAACCGCATCGCTGCGAGCAAACAAAGTTGCATCACCGTTCAATGCATCTAACAACAGACGCTCGTAAGCTGTTAACATCTGAGTCTCTTGTAAGTCAGCATAGTGAAAATTCATTTTTACTTCTTTAGCTTCAAAGCCTGCTCCTGGTTCTTTCAAACCAAAGCTCATCTGAATGCCTTCATCAGGCTGAATACGAATGATCAGTTTATTTTCAGGTGCATTTTGACCAAATACAGGATGAGGAGTCTGTTTAAAATGAATAACAACTTCTGTCACACGAGTCGGAAGACGCTTGCCTGTTCGAACATAAAATGGTACACCATTCCAACGCCAGTTGTTAATGTATGCTTTCAAGCCAATGTATGTTTCTGTTCTAGAGTCATCAGCAACACCTTGCTCTTCGCGGTAGCCTAACAGATCCTTACCACGTACTTTCGATGACGTATATTGACCTAAAACAAGGCTATCTCGTAGTGCATCTTCATCTAATGGTTTTAAGCATTGTAAGACTTTTACAACTTCATCTCGCATGGCATCAGCATTGATTTGTGCTGGTGGTTCCATACCAACCATAGCAAGAACTTGTAATAGATGGTTTTGGAACATATCTCTGACAGCACCGGAACCGTCATAATAGCCCCCACGCTCTTCTACTCCTAAAAATTCAGAACCAGTGATTTCAACATAATCGATAAAATTACGATTCCATAGGGGCTCAAACATGGCATTTGAAAAACGAAATACCAATAAATTTTGTACGGTTTCTTTACCTAAGTAGTGATCAATTCGGTAAATTTGATGTTCTTGGAAATGAACATGAATTTCTTTATCGAGAGTTTTAGCTGATTGAAGATCATAACCGAATGGCTTTTCTATGATTAAACGCTTCCAACCATCATGCTCTTGATTTAAACCATGTGCCGCAAGGCTAGCAGGAATAACACTGTACAAACTTGGAGGTGTTGCAAGGTAAAAAAGAGTATTTCGCTGATCAAATTGGTAATCGACAGCCAGTTGATCTAAACGAGAAACTAACTTAGTGTAATCTGCCGTATCAGAAGTATTGATTGCTTGGTAGTACAGATGATTGACAAATGCTTTCAGCGTTTCTGGCTCAGTTTTCTCCATTTCTTGGAGTGATTTCATCAGTTTTTCTCTGTAGGAGCTATCGCTGTACTCAGTGCGACTGACACCTAAAATCGCAAAGTTTTCAGGAAGTTGTTTGCTCGCATAGAGGTGGTAGAGGGCAGGAATAAGCTTACGGTATGTAAGGTCCCCTGAAGCGCCAAAAATAACGATGCTGCTGTTTTCTGGTATTACCATCATCTTTCCCTTAAAAAATAGGTGCTTATTGTATGCCCGGATACGGCCAAAGAATTGAGCCAACCCTACCAATGACACGCAAAAATAGAAAATGGGCTTTACCTATTACGTTGATAGGTAAAACCAATAAAGCTCAAACCCTTTTGTGTGGTTCCATGAGAGGTTAGATCGGATTCCATCACCTTAAAGTGGTTCAAGTATACCCAAGCATTTTAAATGCCGCTTGAGTATAAAACTCTAGAGTACAAATGGCATTCTAAAGAGTGCTGCATACGACACCAACAGTATTGTCTACGACATTTTGTCTTACATCAATACCTAGCGGCGCAAACGTTTAAATAATGACAGTTTTTGACTTCTTACTTTCAGTAATTAAGCTTAATCTTACTATTTTTAATTACTCTAAAGTAGCAAGATAAGATTCACGATTTGGATCACACATCAAAAAAACAATTCACCAGAATTACAACTCCTTTTACTGTATAACTTCCCATAACAAGATAAAAATCGATTTAAACACTGTTACTTACCTAGCTTAAGAATCATAAAGAAGGTTAATACAACATTATCATGTGTTAAGGCCTAAAGATTTCCTTTCCTACCATTTTTTAACATTATGAGCTTATTCCACAAATGATTGATAAAGAAATCTTCCCGGAAGTAAAGACTCTTACAAACTTGTATTACGAAAAGAGCTACATTGATCGCCATTAAGTTAGCAACAAATCTAACAGATAATAAAGTCTACATTTCTGTACATGACGTGTTTAAATAACATACACTTACTCTTATTCATAAGGGGATATAATTCCCTTTATCTCTTAACAAGCTCTTGATGATCACCTATATTAGAGCTATTACTCTATAATAAAGTAGCGGCCATGACGAAAACTGGAAAACTCTTGATATTGGGCTTTTTATCCAGCTCAATCTCTCTTGCTTGTCATTCAACACCGATAACATTTAACAATGCTTGGAACTTATTGAAAGAGAAAAACTATTCTTTAAAAGCACAACAAGCCAACGTGTCGACTTATGAACATCGACAAAAAGCAACTGACAACCTCGACCTTCCCAATATTACTATTGGCGCTAACTATACTTACCTAGATAATGATGTCACCGTTTCAGGACAACAGCTTCTAGATAGTACAGACTTACCACGCTTACCTGAATTAGATCATCTATTAGCCGGGCTTTTAAATTCCAAGAGTACAATTACCGAACGAGATGTGTTTACTTCTTCCATTCGTGCTATCTGGCCGATTTTTACTGGCGGACGAATTGATGCAGCACAAGCCGCAGCACAAGGCAAAACTGAAGAGGCCAAAAGCCAATTAGCCATGGAGCAACAAGCACGATATGAAGACCTCGCGAAGTATTACTTTTCTGTAATCCTTGCCAAAGAAGTACTAAGCACGCGTCAAGAAGTCGTTAAAGGACTTGAAAAACATCGGCTTTTTGCACAAAAAATGGAACAACAAGGCCAAATTGCTCATGTTGAAACACTTCAAGCGGAAGCCTCATTATCAACCGCTAAAGTAGCAGCCAACAAAGCCGCAAGTAGCCTAAGCATCGCTCAAGCGGCTCTCAATAAACTTCTGGTTCAAACTGATCAGCTTCAACCTACTGAGTCACTATTCATTAATAATAACTTACCGCCTTTAAGTGCCTTTATTGATCAGACCCTTTTGACTTACCCCGGTTTAGATCTTTTAGATGCTAAGAACAAACAAGCAGAAAGCTTACTGAAAGCCGAGAAAGGCAAATATTACCCTGAAGTCTATTTATATGGAGACTACACGTTGTATGAAGGTGATTCTTTAGCCAGTCAAATGGCGCCAGATTGGTTAGTTGGAGTTGGAGTTAACATTCCATTAATCGAATCGAGTGGTCGCAGTCAGCAGGTAAAAGCAGCACAAAGCATGCTTGTCCAAATTGATGCGCTAAAATCCCAAGCTAAACAGGACCTTTCACTTTTGGTCCAGAAAACCTATCAAGAGGCTCAACAAGCGATTGACGAAGTAAAAGGCCTAGATGCAAGCTTAACCTTAGCTAACGAAAACCTCCGTTTACGTCAAAACGCTTTCAAACAAGGTTTATCCTCTTCACTTGATGTGGTCGATGCACAGCTTTATCTTGCCAAGATCGAAACTCAACAATCTGCTGCGCGCTTTCATTATTTAATCGCTCTTGTAAAACTCTTAGCCGTTAGTAATGAAATGGACAGTTTTGCACAATATCAACAAACCGCTTACACCCAAAAACTCAACACAAAAGAGGTGAAATAAATCCATGTCATCGAAACCGTTAAATACTGCTTTGCTTTCACTTTGTGCTCTGGGTGCCATGACTTGGGTCGGCTATCAATTTTACCTCGCCTATCAGCCTGCACCGCTGCGTTTACAAGGTTTAATTGAAGCTCAGCAATACAGTATTTCATCAAAAGTGCCCGGTCGGATCGATCAAGTAATGGTTCGTAAGGGTGATACCATCAGTAAAGGTCAATTAACGTTTACACTTCATAGTCCTGAAATAGAGGCCAAGTTAGAGCAAGCAAAAGCAGGGGAAAAAGCAGCCAGTGCCTTGGCGATGGAAGCTGAAAGCGGCGCTCGTAAACAACAAATACAAGCGGCAAAAGATCAATGGTTGAAAGCCAAAGCCGCCGAACAGCTGATGAGTAAAACTTACCAGCGTATCAATAACCTCTACCGAGATGGTGTAGTCGCTGAACAGAAAAAAGATGAAGCCTATACACAGTGGCAAGCAGCTCAATATACCGAAAGTGCAGCCCAGCAGATGTTCCAAATGGCACAAGAAGGAACTCGACAAGAAACCAAAGTTGCTGCAGTAGAAAAAGTACGCATGGCCGCCGGTGCTGTCGCTGAAGTCGAAGCTTATGCCAAAGATACCGAAGTTTTCAGTTGGTTTGATGGTGAAGTTTCACAAGTTTTATTGCACAGCGGAGAATTAGCCCCTCAAGGTTTCCCTGTTGTTACCGTTATCGATACTAAAGACGCTTGGGCAACGCTCAATGTTAGAGAAGACTTGCTTCCACATTTTACGAAAGGCACGACTTTTAACGCATTCCTGCCTGCATTAGATAAAGAACTGGAGTTCGAAGTGACTCATGTCGCTGTCATGGGAGATTTTGCAACTTGGCGCGCCACCGATGCCTCGTCAGGTTTTGATCTTAGAACCTTTGCTGTAGAAGCCCGCCCTACCCAACCGGAATCTAAGCTCCGAATGGGTATGAGTGTTGTGGTCAAGCTATAAATTCATTGAGACCAGTTTATGACGGTGAACATATCACAACGACAAATTCTTCGTAAAGATGCTTGGTTAGTTTCAAGCTTAACTTGGTTACCCATATTTATCGCGCTGATTGTATGGGGAGTATTCTCTGCCGGAACCGCAAGAAATTTGCCTATTGGCATTGTTGATTTACAACACTCAGCTTTGTCATACAAACTCCATCAAACACTTGACGCTTCACCGACTTTATCGGTTGAGTATCAATTGTCGAGCGCATTAGAGGCAAAGAACGCCATGATTGAAGGCGATATTTATGCTTATGTGATTATTCCCGCTACATTTGAAGAGGATATTCGACAGCATCGTCAACCTCAACTCTCTATTTTTGTAAACAGTCAGTATATTCTAGTGACTAAGCTGATCAATTCAGCCGTCACGCAATCCCTTGGCTATTTTGACGCTCAAATCGAGACTATGGGCTTTTTGGCTAAAGGCAACACGACCTCTTTATCAGCACAAAGCAGTGCCGTACCAATAAGAAACCAAGTCACTGCACTGTTTAATCGGAATACTAATTACGCACAGTTTTTAGTTTCAGCTATTGTCCCCGCAATTTGGCAAATAAGCATCGTTGTCAGTACCATTTTAATTCTTGCTGCCCACTTTCGTATATATGGCCACAACACCAAGTACCCCTTTCTCTTCCTCGGAGCACAGCCATTTAAAAAAGTATGTCAAATTTTAACGTATTATATCCCTGTATTTATGCTGCAAGGAGCGTTGTTTTTACTTTGGTTTTACGTCTTATTAGACTGGCCAATGGCAGGCAGTTATCTTGCTCTCATCTTGGCACAATTTGTTACTGTGCTAGCCTGTATGGTCATGGGGGCTCTGTTTTTCTTTTTAACTATGGATCCTGCCAGAGCGATGAGTTTTGCTGGTGCCTTCACTGCCCCTAGTTTTGCATTTATGGGTATTACTTTTCCCGTCCAAGATATGAATACGCTAGCACTTGCTTGGCGAAGTCTTCTCCCTATTACCCACTATATTGAAGTACAAATTGAACAAGCAAATTATGGTGTGGATACGGCACGCTCAATCCAAATGTTATGGCCCATGCTTGGATATTCGATACCTCTTGTGATAGTGGCACTATTAATCGCAAAACATGCTAAGAAACCGACTGAAAAAAGCGAGCTGAATAATGCTAATAAGGAGGCCGTATGACCTTTTGGCACGTTTTAAAAACAGAATTAAGCGAGATTCTCACCAACCCCGTCGTTGTGCTAACCGTGTTTGGGGGTGTGATTTTTTACTCTTTTTTGTACCCATTGCCTTACATGCATGAAACACCCAGAGAGCAGCCAATTGCCGTCATTAACCTTGATAATAGCCAGATAAGTTTAACGCTTGAACGTATGGTGGATGCCACTCCTCAAGTGAATGTTGTTATGAGATTACCTTCGATCGCTGATGCTAAAAAAGCACTCACAGATAAACAGATCGCGGGCTTTTTAGTGATTCCTGAACATTTTCATAAAGACTTATTACTCGGCCAAAGCCCTACGCTTGCATTCGCCGCCGATGCTTCTTACTTCTTAGTCTACGGGACCATCGTAGAAGGTATTTCACGAGTGAGTGCAACATTGGGTGCTCAGGTCAAAGTGAATAAGATGCTGATAGATGGTACACCTCTTGATATGGCAAGCCAAAATTACTCTGCCTTTAAACTCAATATCAAGCCGACATTCAATCCGACCATGGGTTACATTGAATACGTGGTCCCTGCTGTGTTCATACTTATTTTGCAACAAACTTTGGTCATGGCGATTGGTCTACAAACGGGAACCAATCGAAGCCTGTCTGGTCAGGAACAACCAACATCAACGAATTTAAGAGCGCGTCTTTGTGCTCGAGTCATCATTTTTACTGCCTTTTATTATGTGCTCAGTGCCTATTACTTTGGTTTCAGTTTTGAGTTTCTTAATGTCAATCACCTAGCCCATATGTCGACACTACTCACATTATTGTTGCCATTTCTCCTCAGTTGTTGTTTTTTAGGTTTGTGGCTTGGTTACCTTGTACCCCGTAGAGAATTAGTTTCTATTGTTGTTCTGGTAAGCTCAATGCCTTTAGTATTTTTAGCCGGCTTTGTCTGGCCAGTAGAAACCATTCCAACTCCCCTGTTATGGGTTGCTGACTTGAGCCCAAGCACATGGGCCATCAAAGGATTTTTAGCGCTCAATCAAATGGGGGCAACGTGGCAACAAGTCGCACAATATTGGAGTGCTTTATGGGGGCTAACCATCTTCTGGGGTGTATTCGCTTACTTAATCACGAAACGTAAAGACCGCTGTCAATTCACAACAAAAACACCATGAGTATACCGAAAGAACATCAAGATGCCGTATTCAGCATCGAGTAAACGCGACTAAGATAGAAAGACAGAACCTTCTGTCTTTCTATCTTATAACCTCTCACTTATAGATTGGTATATGCACTACTCATCAGGTTCAATGGATAACGTAAGGTCAGAAACCGAAGAGTAACCTCTGATCATGATGTACAAGTCTTGGTCTCCAATCGCTATTTTACATTGCTCATTACTGTCCGAACGATAAGGCCGACAATGGTATGACGCTTTGCTTGGTACACTGCCTGATTTTGTATAAAGGTCACCATCGCCAGAGTCGGCAGAGATTTTCACTACCGAAGCTTGGCTGCGGCTAGAAGCCAGCAACTTAAATATTCGTTGCTGATTCTTTTCAAGAGTTATATTTTCAACCTTCTCACCGACTTGTACAATTGGATATTCACTCACTGGGCTTTGCTTACCCATTTGCCCAGCAGGTAAAGTATGGTCAAAAAACTCGGCAATTTCAGGCCATATTTTATTTATTTGAACACCTTGATTTTCGCACCCTCCAAAGTGATGTAAAGCAATAACCTTATGAGAATCAGCTAAGAGCACTGGAGAACCAGAAGATCCGCCAATAGTATCGCAAAAATACCCGGTGTCTGTATCCGTTCCTCTACCATCCGCATCAGCCTGATCAATTTGGCATAGACCTGTGCTGTTTTTATCGCTCTCAATAGCCATTTCCTTTGGTTTACCCGCACCATGTTGAGGAATATAAATTTCAGAGCCATAAATAGGTGGTGAGTCATCCAAGCCTAGATAACCAAAATCAGCGATTTGTTCGAAGTCTTTAATACTGAACAAAGTATAATCAAGTTCGTAGTTAGTTTTGATGATTTGATCCGCCATTATTTTAATCGTGTCTCCCAACTCACCATCACAGGTTGTTCGCTGATAATTGAACCAAACCTCGGTATTTTTAAGCTTTGAGGCTGTCGATACACAATGATTATTCGTCATCATATGGTTGTTTGGCCCAACACGCCAAGCAGTACACAAACTACGACCATCGATCAACAAACGCGCAACTGAATGGCTCCATCCAAAATTATCTGGATGACTCTCTTGCCAACAAACAGCATCAACGCGCTCATTAACGCCACAAGTCGATAATCCCCCAACTGCTTCTAAGTCTTTTATCTTTTCATCACTAAAACCAGCCGTATAATAATCGATACTTAATGCTCTTGAATCTGCTTGACCTTTAGTCCATTCGATAGTCAAGCTGTCACCATCGATAGAACGCGCAAAGAATGGAGTATGGCTGGTCTGCTGGTATCGAATGGTATCTTGACTGTTATTTCCTTTCATAGTGACAACATCACCAGGCCCAAGTTTGAATTTATCAAAATGCACTTTAATGAATGTTGCTCCTGGATGACTGATGGTGTGTTTGACTGTCGTATCAGATTGACCTTGTGTTTCAAACAAGTAATTATGTTCCACTTTGTCTGCTATTGAAATCAGGGTTTCAGTGGAAAAAGCAAATGGTGATACGAAGCTACCTGCAATAAAAATAGACGCACAATTTTTCAATATTGCCATTATATTGCTCCAATAAAATATCTTATTTCAAAAAGAAGCCCACCTTCTCAGGTAGGCTCACTCTGTTGAGGGATACTAATAATTTGCTTGAATAGTCATGCCAAAATACCAAGATTGTGGATTGATCATGACGTGATAGCGGCCACTTTGTGTTACCTCAATCGTACAGGTTTCGTTATTGTCATTTTGTAATGGTCGACAATCCCATGAGCTCAAAGTCGGCTGTTCACCAAACTTCAAGTACATATCAGCATTACCAAACCCACCGATAGTCACAACTGTCAATTGTTTACCTGCCTCTAGGTCCATATGATAATAAGCCTTTTCTCCACTGAGAGAACTTAACCAATTGACTGGCAGACCTGAAACTAACTCTTCACTTGGATTAGGTATTGGTGCTGGCGGATTTGGCGGGTTAGGCCCACCACAATCTGGCTCACAGCCATCATCAGTTAAACTATAAAGCAGCTTATTAGCAGTACCTTTTACATTACTGATTTTGCTATCGGAAGCCCTAGAAACTAATAAATCAGAAACTTGTTGTGGTGAGAGGCTGTTGTTTTCTTGTAAATAAAGGGCTGCGACTCCAGCGACATGCGGAGTCGCCATTGAAGTACCACTAATTGTTTTATAACCACCATCGTACCAAGCTGATTTTATGTCTGAGCCTGGAGCAAACAAATCAACACAGCTTCCCCAGTTAGAAAAACTAGATCGCGAATCGGAGTTGGTTGTTGATCCTACCGTAACACCAGCCTGTACACGAGCTGGAGAAGTAGTACAGGCATCAGCATCAGAATTACCTGCTGCCAGCATAAAAGTGACACCTGATTGAATCGCACTTTCGACAGCACTATCGATCGCAACCGATTTCCCTCCTCCTAAGCTCATATTAGCCACCGATGGGCCATTGGCATTTTCTGCCACCCATTCAATACCAGATATAACCCCAGATAAGGAACCCGAACCACGGCAACTTAGTACCCTAACACCAACAATACTGACATTTTTGGCAACACCATATTCTTTACCACCAATCGTTCCAGCAACGTGGGTACCATGACCATTACAGTCACTTGCATCATCATCATCATCAACGAAGTCGTAACCTGAACTTGCTCGACTGCCAAATTCTTCATGCTCATTATTGACCCCAGTATCAATAACATACGCTGTTACACCAGTGCCATCATATTCCGTATTATAAACACTATCTAGCGGCAAGTTTCTCTGATCAATTCGATCCAATCCCCATGTAGTATTACTTTGATTGTCATTTTCAGTAATTGAAGGATCAATATAAATTACTCTATCTTGCTCTATAAAACTCACACGGCTATCTTTTCGAAGTATATTAATTTGTGATTGGTTCAAATCAGCAACAAAACCTGATATTGAGTGCTCAAATACTTTTTGTGGAGAAATTTCTAATGAGTTACTCATATCATTTATAGTTGCTTTTATTAATGCTTTCTTTTCAATTTGGCTGTTGTAAGCGTTTTTCGGTGACTTCAATACCACAATATAACGTCCCTTGATCGCCTCTTCACCTGACTGTGCGAGTATCAGTGGAGCTGAAGACAGATTGTCATTACTCCAATCAGATATTAAGCCTTGCTGTGAAAATGCTGATGAACACATAAACATTGCCGAAGATATACAACAACCTAATACTTTCTTTAACATAAGAAATTCCCTGTAATTATATGATTATTTTAACGAACCTATTTGCCAAAAAGCGCAAAAATATTTTTTAATAAAATATTTTCTCTGCACAAACGTCACCTATAAAAGCTAGTTAATATGTAACTCAATGCGTATTGATATTTAATGATATGATTGGCAAATACGACGCATAACAAGGTTTGCTGAAAAGCAAATGTAACAGAAATGTTAACAAAAGATCTGTGTCGATGTATTAGAGTATTAATTCCAATGATCTTGATATGCAAGCTAAGTTGGCCTACAAGCCTCTTTACCTTGCTCTTTGTGATGATAAAGAACAAGTCTACCATCAAGCCATGTTGCTTTAATGTTAAAAACAATGACGGTTGATTTTTTAAAGATATATTACACCATTGTAATTATCTGTATGAAAAGATAATATTGATATGATTATTATCTTATTAGTAAGCATAAAAGGAAATAAACTGAACCATTCAATTAAATAAACACATACTTTGGGTCGCTTTTAAAGAATGAAATAAGAAATCAACTTGCTGTACAAAAGTTATTCACATTTATTGATATGATGCCCTCCATATAGGAAAGGTATGAATGCATAAGCGTCATTCAATCATTAAATAGCATTTATCAATCAGAACGTTAGGAAGTCAAATATGAGTGCTAAACTCAAAATAATTTTTTCAATCATAGCAATGACACTTGTCTTGATCATAACAACAAGCTTTCTTAGCTGGAAAAACTTTGAAGGCTCTTCTACTACTAGTTTTAAAAAGCAGTTAGATTATAAATCTCAACTAATAGCAGATGCGATTGAGCAAAAGATTTCACGCTATTTTGACGTCCTTTCTTTAACTAGTACTGAATTAGTATTTGATGAATATGGTCATGTTGATATTCCATCTGCTGTTGACATTCTCCATAGTGCTAAAAATATTGCTAATGTTAATAATGTTTATTTTGCAATTTCTGATGGTACTTCATATTCATCAAAGACCAACGGAGTGATCCCGAACTTTAACGCTCTTGCTAAGCAAAGAGAATGGTTTGTTGATGGTATGAGTGGTAAAGACACTATTATAACTCGTCCTTACCAGGCATCAACGGGTGACACTGTAATGGCTCTTGCTCAGCCTATTTTCAGAGAAGGTAAAGTCGTTGGTGTTATTGCACTTAATTTATTATTGGATGATCTAACCAAATTCACACAACAACTCACTTCTAGCAATCAAATTTTTGTCTCTCGTGGAGATGGATTTATTTTGGCAGCCCAAGACAATAATCTTGTTGGCAAAAATATCTTTAGTCAAATTCCACTCTTTAGGTCGATTGATACTTCAAAAGGTGAAAGTTTTGAATACACTTACAATGACATTGAATACCTCGGCTCTGCATCTGAGCTATCATCACTAAACTGGAGTGTTTGGGCTTGGATGACGGAAGAAGAAGTGAATGCTGATTCCAATGATAACTTAACGTCAACCCTTCTTACTTCTAGCCTATTTTTGTTTGCAAGCATTCTTTGTGTCTATTTTATTGTTGACCTACTTATTTATAAGCCTATTGGCGGTGAACCAAAAGAAATTGAACATATTGTTTCTAGAATTGCAAAAGGCGATTTGACTGCAACCGATTCAGACTTAGGTAAAGACATCGGTGTAAATGGCGCCATTAATGAGATGTCTCAAGATCTAAAAGCGACAATCCAGACCATCCGTAAATCTTCTGATGAACTGATGGCATTTGCTCAAGGTATCAGCCAAGCAGCTGACAATGTAAACGATAGCTCTTCTACCCAAATGGTACAACTAGAGCAAACATCAACAGCAATGAACGAAATGGCTGTCGCTGTTAACGAAGTCGCTCAAAATGCACAACGAGCTTCTGATGCTGCTATTCAGGCTTCAAAAGAAGCTGCATCCGGCAACCAAATTTTTGAAGAAGTTAATAACAGCATTATCGGGCTATCTAATGCCATTGCGGATGTATCCTTAGTTATCAATAACTTAGGTGACAAAACAGTGAGTATTGGTGCTGTCTTAGATGTTATTCGTGATATTGCAGAACAAACCAACTTGCTTGCACTGAATGCTGCCATAGAAGCCGCTCGTGCGGGTGAACAAGGTCGAGGTTTTGCTGTTGTAGCTGACGAAGTGCGTAATTTAGCAAATCGTACTCAAGAAAGTACAAATGAGATACAACAAGTGATCACTGCCCTTCAGCAAGAAGCAAATAACTCAATTGAGATGATGCAGACAAATCGTACTGCAGCAGAGTTAACATTAAATAACTCAAGTAAAGCTCAACGTTCTCTTGCAGAAATCTCTAACTCTATTGCAGTTATTGAAGATATGAACACTCAAATCGCAACGGCAACAGAAGAACAAACACTTGTAACAGGTGAAATCAACCAAAGCATCGTGAATATCAATGACAAAGCTCGTGAAACTCTAGAACTCTCTTCATCTAATCAAGAAAAATCTGTTCAGTTAATTGATCTGTCCAACAAGCTAACTCAAACAGTAAGCACATTTAAGCTTAATTAGATTCAAGTTTGAGTAACATTCCAATCTAACATATAAAGGCTTCTTAATATTAATTTAGTAGCCTTTTTTATATAAACAACTCCCATCACAATTTTTACATTAAGATCTGCTAAAACATAACTTTTCAACGATTTCTGAGGCTTCCTCGTATTAACTCTTCTTTTTCTAATTTATAATTAAAGATGATAATTATTTCAATTTATCCGTTTGGTATTTTTATTTAAATAATACTAGATAAAAACTTTTTATAGTTTGACTTTGTTTGGAACTCAGAATTTATATGCAGAAAATCACTTTTGGTCCTTTGAGGCCTATTGTACTGTTCAGTGCTTTTGCTCTTTTGTTTTTGTCCGTATCAAGGATACTACTTTCAATTTGGTTATCGGATCGAATCGAAACATTTGACAACTTGGTTTATATTTTTATTCAGGGCATCCGAGTTGATATAGCAACCATTTGTTGGTTATTCATACTCCCAGGGTTACTTTCCTCCCTTCTCCCTGTTTCTGGACAAATTGGGCAGTTCTGGAAGATAATTTTACGCTGCTGGATGGTCTTCGGCCTTTGGATTCTTGTCTATATGGAGCTTGCTACTGCCCCATTTATAATGGAATACGATCTGAGACCGAATCGCCTATTTGTTGAATACCTCGTTTATCCTAAAGAAGTATTTGGTATGCTTTGGACAGGGTACAAGCTCGAGTTATTTATTGGTCTACTTGGGACCGTTTTAACTTTTGTCTTTGGTTGGAAATGGAGTAAAAAACTGACAGAGACCACACAACAAATTAGTTGGAAATGGAGGCCACTATTAGCGGTTCTAGTTGTCATTGTCGGAGTCGCTGGCGCTCGTTCTTCTCTAGGTCATCGACCGCTTAACCCTGCCATGGTTGCCTTCTGTAATGACCCTTTATTGAATGATTTAACTTTAAATTCATCTTATTCATTGTTGTTTGCCGTCAACAATATGAAGTCCGAGAAAAATGCCGAACAATTCTACGGCAAAATGCATAATGAGCAATTACTTGAGATTGTTCGTCGTTCTTCAACCAAATCTGATTTTGATACTACGTTGTTGCCCACAATGAATACCAATGAAGCAACGTATAAAGGAAAGCGCAAAAATCTCGTTATTCTTCTTCAAGAAAGCCTCGGAGCTCAATTTGTAGATTCATTGGGTGGTTTACCTTTAACGCCTAACTTAGACCAATTAATGAAGGAAGGTTGGAACTTCACGCAAATGTATGCAACAGGGACACGTTCTGTACGTGGTATTGAGGCCATGACAACGGGCTTTCTTCCATCACCTTCTCGTGCTGTTGTTAAATTAAGTAAAAGTCAAACGGGCTTTTTTACCATTGCAGATTTATTAAAAGATCAAGGCTATCACACCCAATTTATCTATGGTGGAGAAGCTAATTTCGATAATATGAAATCCTTCTTTTTTGGTAATGGCTTTGACCAAATCATTGAAGAAGACGATTATGCAAACCCCTCTTTTGTTGGCTCTTGGGGTGTCAGTGATGAAGATCTTTATACCAAAGCTGACCAAGAATTCGAACGACTCTCAAAAGATGATAAACCCTTTTTAAGTCTAGTCTTCACTTCGAGTAACCACAGTCCGTATGAATACCCAGAAAATAAAATAGAACCATATGATAAAGACGCACACAGAACACGTAACAACGCTGTCAAATACTCGGACTTCGCTTTGGGCACTTTCTTTGAAAAAGCTAAAGCATCCACATACTGGGACGATACCATTTTTATTGTAATCGCTGACCATGATGCTCGTTCCTCCAGTGACAGCCTGGTCCCTGTGAAGCATTTTCACATTCCTGCTTTGATCCTAGGTAAGGATATACCAGCAAAAGAAGATGACCGAATTGCAAATAACCTAGATATGCCTCCAACGTTATTATCACTTATTGGCGTAGATGCAACGACCCCGATGCTTGGTCGCGACTTAACTCGTCCGTTAGCTCGTGAAGATGAACGTGCAATGATGCAATACGATAAAAACTTCGGTTATTTAACTCGTGATAACTTTGTTATCTTCTCCCCGGGAGAAAAAGTCACAACCATGAAATATGATTTTGAAACTCAAACAATGTATCCTCTTGAGGTAGATAAGAGTATTATTGAACGTGCGAAAGCCAATGCTTTGTTTGGATCCAAGGCTTATCAAAACAACTGGTATCAATCTACTACTAAGTAACCTTAAAAATAACCTGATTCAAGTGGTCACTGTTGGCCACTTTAAACAAATTAGCTTTTCCTCATTGGTTTCACGCCTCTTTGCTACTCTCCCCAAAAAATCAACATTCCCCTAGTAATTTAAGTACGTAGCTTTCTCATCAAATATTGTACAGATTCACAATCATATACTACAACTTGCATGCTATAGCGCACATATTATCGTGCTTTTTGATTTTAATCTCTAAAAACGAGGTGAGAAATGGACAACAATAAGATGGGCCTGATGGGGCTCACTACGATTGTTACGGTCAACATGATGGGGTCAGGTATTATTCTTCTCCCATCAAGCTTGGCACAGACTGGAGGTATAGCGTTACTTGCTTGGGGAATTACGGCTATTGGTGCATTGTGTATTGCTTATACATTTGCCAAATGTGGCATGTATTGTTCCGATGACGGAGGAATGTCAGCATATGCCCAAAAAGCACATGGCAAATCAAGTTTCTTTGTCGCCTCCTACACCTACTATGTTTGTTTAGTCATAAGTGCAGTCGCCATTGCCGTTACTTCCGTCGGATATTTAGAAACCTTTATTCCTTGGCTTAAATCGGCTCCTATCAACAACTTCTTCGGGGTTGTGATGATCCTCGTCATCACTCTCGTTGCGAATATGCGTGGCCCCAAAATTACAGGGCAGATTTCGTCAGTGACCGTTTGGGGGGTGATTATTCCGGTTCTTGGGGTTTCTATCATTGGTTGGTTTTGGTTTGACGCTGCAACATTCGAAGCAGCTTGGAACCCTCATGATAAGTCCATCATGAGTGCAATGTCTTCAGGTATCGCTCTTACATTATGGGCTTTTCTAGGCATTGAATCTGCAGGGGTTAACTCAGGTGCGGTAGAAAATCCAAAGCGAAATGTTCCTCTCGCTTGTATGTTGGCTACCGTTTTCTCTGCGATTACCTACATTGCTTCGACAACAGTTATCCAAGGTATTGTGCCAAATGAATTATTGTCAAAGTCAGATGCTCCTTTTGGTTTAGTTTTTGCCCAAATGTTTAACCCTGCTGTTGGACAATTCATCACTGCTCTCGCCATTATAGCTTGTATAGGGTCTTTATTAGGGTGGCAATTTACCAATGCTCAGGTATCTAAAGCAGCGGCGGAAATGAACCTGTTCCCTAAAATATTCAGTGACACCAACCGCTTCAATGCCCCAGTAAAAGGCATGTTAATTATGTTGATCCTGGAACTTTTACTCACGGTATTGACCATTTCTCCAACGCTCTTAGAACAATTTAATGTTCTTGTTGATCTCGCAGTCTTCATCAATATGGTCCCTTATATACTTTCTTTATCCGCTTTGGGAGCCATCCTCCATTCCGCAAAAATTACTGGCTCCGAGTACAATGTTTCCATCTTTGTCGGTTCAATTGCTGTGTTGTACAGCATTTATGGTGCGTATGCCACCGGAGAAGAATCCGTCTTCTATGGAACCATCATTACGCTTCTTGGATATTTCTTCTACGGCTTTATCGCCAGTCGAGATGCCAACCCTTCCTCTGCACCAGCAGGCAATCATTCATCAAACAACACCAACGACCTTAATTCAAACATAGAAAAAGGAATACCAGTTTATGAATAACTATGATAAACACAATCATGCTCTAATTTTCAATGACAATCTCGAAACGGGCTTTATTGAAAAAGCATTAGAGCGCTTGATTGCGGAGTTTTCTGAGGAAGGTGTGAAAGTTACGGTGGCAAATTCTTTTGACGACTGTTATTCAATATTCAATGCGAATATCGCCATAGACTGTTTCATGCTGACATCAAGAATGACGGGGAATGAAGTACAAGAAAACGAAAAGTTTTTCCAGTTAATAGATAAACTGAACCAGCGTCAAGAAGGTGTCCCCGTCTTTCTGTTAGCAGAGCGTAAAAAAACCACTTTAGCGGTCACTAACGACTTGATGTCTCGAGTTGACGAGTTTGCTTGGATTCTGGAAGACACACCGGACTTCATTGTTGGCCGCTCTATTGCAGCCATGCAGCGCTATAGACAGCAATTAATGCCACCTTTAATGGATGCAATCTTCAATTACGATGATGTCCATGAATATTCTTGGGCGGCACCGGGGCACCAAGGTGGTATCGGTTTTACTAAAACACCGGCAGGACAACGTTTTTATCGTCATTTTGGTGAAGCTTTATTCCGTTCAGATATGGGGATAGAACGTGGCTCTTTGGGTTCATTACTCGATCACACGGGTTACTTTGGTGACAGTGAGGCGTTCGCTGCAAAAGTATTTGGAGCGGATAAGTCCTACTCCCTTGTTACTGGTACTTCAGGCGCTAATAGAACCATCATGCAAGTATGTATGAGAGAAGATAGCCTAGCGATCTGTGACAGAAACTGCCATAAATCCATTGAACAAGGACTAATGCTAACAGGTGCACGTCCTATTTATATGGTTCCAACCCGCAACCGCTACGGCATCATTGGTCCGATTTACCCAGAGCAAATGGAAAAGCTTGCCCTTCAACGTCGTGCTGCGGAAGGGCCTCTGACTGAAGCTTTTTCTCAACAAAAACCTGTTTATGCCGTGGTGACAAACTGTACTTATGATGGCTTATGTTATAACGCTAAACGAGCTCAAGAACTGTTAGGTGAAAGCAGCAACCGTATCCACTTCGATGAAGCTTGGTACGGTTACGCAAGGTTCAATCCTATTTACAAAGACCATTTTGCAATGCGTGATGAGCCAGAGAAAGAATCAAGTGGCCCAACTGTTTTCGCTACTCACTCCACACATAAGCTGTTAAACGCCTTATCTCAAGCATCATATATTCATGTTCGTCACGGTAAAGATGCGATTGATTTCCAGCGTTTTAATCAAGCCTACATGATGCATGCAACCACTTCGCCTCTCTACGCTATCAGTGCTTCAAATGATATTGCGGTCTCCCAGATGTCTGGTAATAATGGTTATTCTCTGACACAAGAGGTTATTCAGGAAGCCGTCGACTATCGTCAAGCAATGGGGCGTTTATACCGTGAGTTTGACAATAAAGGAGATTGGTTCTTTAAACCTTGGAATGCAGAATCCTTTACCGATCCAAATACTGGCCAAACGATGCCTTTTGAACAGGTCGATCCAAAGCTTCTAGCCTCTTGCCAAGATTTTTGGGTACTTAAGCCAACCGATTCATGGCATGGCTTCAAAGATATGCCTGAGGACTGGTGTATGCTTGACCCAATCAAAGTCAGTATCTTAGCACCGGGTATGAGTGAAAATGGTGATTTACTCGATTCCGGGGTGCCTGCGGCATTAGTCACCCAATACTTAACACGCTTTGGTATTGTTCCAACAAGAACCACCGATTTTCAAATCATGTTCCTCTTCTCAATGGGTATCACCAAAGGTAAATGGGCCACTCTTGTCAATACTCTGTTACATTTCAAAAAACACTACGATCAAAACAGACCTTTGAGATCTGTGCTGCCAGAGCTCGTTGAATCTCACCCAGATGTTTATGCTGAAATGGGGCTTAAAGATCTAGGGATAAAAATGTTTACTTACCTCAAACAACATACCCCATCAGATAAACTTAATTTAGCATACTCAACTCTTCCACAAGCGATGATGACACCAAGGGATGCCTTTGAGTCGATTGTAGATAATAATGTCGAAATGGTGCCATCCGATCAACTTGCACACCGTATTGCAGCCAATGCGATTATTCCTTACCCACCAGGAATACCAATGCTGATGTCTGGTGAGAACTTCGGTAACGATGACAGTCCACAGATTACTTACCTTCATTGCTTAGAAGTATGGGATAAAGAATTCCCGGGATTTGAGCACGAAACAGAAGGAACGGAAGTTATTGATGGAATGTATCATGTAATGTGCATCAAGCAACCCGAAGAAGAGTTGCCACAGCTGCTCAGATAAGTATTCCATTTCCCAAAGAAAAATAAGGAGCTCGCTTTGAGCTCCTTTAAACGTCACATTGAGTTCGCCTTTAGTGGCTAGGGTGCAAATGACTCGAGTTTGGAGAATGCGTTCAGCATAGAGTGCTTTTGATTTGCCGATCTAGAGCTATGAGCCCATCTCAGCTATAACCCCATATCATCAGTGATCGCTTTGATATGCTCTAAATCTAATTTGTTGACTTCAATCAGTTGATCTAATTGGCTCAAACGGGAATTTGCTTCGTCATGTTTATCACAAACGTCAGCCTTAATGTCCCAAGATGTCCCCTCTAAAAAAACATCACACTCTTTACGTAATTTTTCTATTTTAGGTAGCAAGGTTTCACGCTCTTTCTCGAAGGCTTCAAGTTCCTGAGACACTTTCAGTTCTTTCCGAAAAACCTCTCGCGAGCGTTCAAAAATGGTTGCTTGCCTATCTGCTTGGCGATTTAACTTTAGATTCTCATTTTTGGACAGATTCAGCTTTTCATTTTGCTGTTCGATTTGAGCTTTTAGAGAGTCATTAACCTTACCAAGCTCTGTCATTTTCAACTCGAGTTCCTGAAGATTGGATTCAAACTCTTGTTGCTTTTTGTTCAGTACAACCATGACTTTGCTGTCGACTTCTTTATCTAAGCCTGCTTCTCGTTCTTTAACTTGAGACAACAACGCCACTTTAGTGCTTTCTAATGCTTGATATTTTTCATCCAAAGCTTGATAGGTTGACTCCCACTGGTTTGAAGTCAGTGTCGCCCCAAGAACGCCTCCAAGTGCAACACCTAATATGACGCCAATGGCGATGTATATCGGAGTACGCTTATCACGTTCCTCTATTACAACAACGTCATCATCCTGATCATCAATATTCTGCTGAGAAGTCACTTTTGTCTCCAAAATGTTTAAGTTAACGTGAGAGCTCTGCAATCACAAGAGATGCAGTATATATGATGAAGAGACCAATCAAAGAGATAACTGTCCATTTTTGGACTTTCTCGTTAGTACGATAACGAAAAAGCACGAAAGCGAACCCAATCAATAATACAATCGCAAATAATCTGGTCATTTTACTCTCCGTTTACAACATCGATAACAATCAGTAAAGCTTGTATTGTATCTTATTTTACGTAGCCAATACTGCCTAAAGGTTATTTTTTATTAATAATTATTTAAAGCCTCTTTTTTTGCGCACAAGTTACTTTGTCTTGTAATACTGGCGGCAATACACCAACTTAGCAACATTTAGACCTTAAATGTAATTTATCTATTGAAATAACAAAAAAACATGATACATTTCACTGGTTGATGATGACCAGCATCATTAACTAACCTTTACTCACTTTTTGAGTAATTGTTCCGATGAAGATTGCAGGAGAGTGGTTATTAACTAAATGCTTACATACATCTAGTATAACCCGCCGAAGAATTAACTATTTCAGGTGCTACTATGGTAGCAGGGACTGTCGTTGGAGGAACCTCTGGAGAGAACCGTTAAATCGGTCGCCGAAGGAGCAAGCCCAAATCTATTTAACGGGTGAAACTCTCAGGCAAAAGGACAGAGGAGTGGAAAGTAATAATCTAACTATTGATCATATTTGGTTTTTAGCAACATAAATAGCTTAGTCATACTGAGAGCCTAGCCTCCACCTTTCACTCTTCTCCTTATTAGTTGTTTTATTAAGGGGAAATCATGCAAAACCTACAACCTTTACTCCAAATGATCGATGATTTCGTTTGGGGGCCCCCACTACTTTTATTACTTGTGGGGACTGGAATCTATTTTACGGCTCGTCTCGGACTGATTCAGTTTAGACATTTACCGACTGCTCTGTCGATGGTATTCAAAAAAAACACCTCAGCAAAAAAGCAAGGTGACATTTCGAGCTTTGCCGCTTTGTGCACGGCATTATCCGCAACCATTGGTACAGGCAACATCGTTGGAGTGGCTACTGCGATAAAATTAGGTGGTCCGGGTGCGTTATTTTGGATGTGGTTAGCTGCTTTATTCGGTATGGCGACCAAATATGCAGAGTGTTTACTTGCCGTTAAATATCGTCGTATAGATGGGAATGGCCAAATGACTGGAGGCCCTATGTACTACCTCGAGTATGGCATGGGTTCTAAATGTCTAGCCATTATGTTTGCGATATTTTCACTCGGTGTTGCTTGCTTTGGTATTGGTACCTTTCCGCAGGTAAATGCAATTCTTGACGCAAGTGAAATATCTTTTGGAGCAAGTCGAGAGCTAACGGCGGTTATCCTAACAATACTCGTGGCTGTTGTTACACTTGGTGGAATTCAATCTATCTCAAATGTTGCTGGTAAAGTCGTACCAACAATGGCGCTCTTTTATATTCTTTCATGTGTTGGCGTAATCATTATAAATGCAGACCAATTACTCAACGCTATTGAATTGGTTTTTATATCCGCCTTCACTCAGACCGCGGCAACAGGAGGATTTTTAGGAGCAAGTATCATGCTTGCTATACAGTCAGGGATTTCTCGAGGGATGTTTTCAAATGAATCTGGTTTGGGAAGTGCAGCAATGGCTGCCGCCGCTGCCAAGACGGACTCATGTGTAAAACAAGGCCTCATATCCATGACGGGGACCTTCTTTGATACGATCATTATCTGTACAATGACTGGACTGACTCTCATTCTGACAGGGGCTTGGCAAACTGACCTATCTGGCGCGGCCATGACTACTCATGCGTTTTCTGTGGGGCTTAATGCACCAACATTTGGCCCAATGCTTGTCTCTATTGGACTGATGTTCTTCGCATTTACCACTATTCTAGGCTGGAATTATTATGGTGAAAGATGTGTCGTATATCTTTTTGGAACAAAAGCCGTCCTACCTTATAAAGTTCTTTTTATTAGTTTGGTGGCATCGGGTGCTTTTCTTCAATTAGATATGATTTGGATATTGGCAGATATTGTCAATGGTTTAATGGCAATCCCTAACCTTATCGGCTTGATTGCGCTCAGGCATGTTGTGCAGGAAGAAACAAAACTCTTCTTCTCGCCAAGTTTCCATGTAGTATCTGTTACTTAAGAAAAACAATAACTAAAATATACTCAATTAACCTTTAGCCCAAAGAAATAACTTTGGGCTTTTTGCATTTGTACGTAAAAAACTTATTGTGAAGCGGTATTGATAAATAACTATTCAATTGAGACAACTATTGCATCTTAATTACTTATATGTTTTATTTTATATAATGAATTAAATGATTACACATTATTATTAAACAATGAAGCTCTAATGAAAAAATTACTAATTTAAGTGAGAGGTTTCTGTATTAGTAAAAATGTGTATAGTTGCATATAAATAAGTAATTTATGATCTTATATAACCCTATTAAAAATACACTGTCCAATACGGTAAAAACTATTAAAGTTGGGTATCGAGAATCTCAAATCCTCTCTATTCTTCTTGAGCATTCACCTGATGTGGTAAAAAAACAGATCATAATTCAACGGGCTTGGGAAAGTGAATACATTGGTGAAACATCACTTGCTAAAAGTATCAGCACTTTGAGGCAAACATTTATTAAACTAGATATAAAAGAATCACCGATCATAACAGTTCCTAAAGTTGGTTACCGATTAACAGGTAATATAATTATTGATAAAAAAGAAGCGATCATTTCTCCAAAGGCTCAAGCCAAAGAAAGCAACAATTTAGTTAATCTCAAACTTGGATACAACCTACATTTAATAAAATTATTAAAATCTTATAAAGATAAGGCAATATATTCAATTGCGTTCTCAATATTAGGATTAACAAGTTTCATTGGATATAATAAATTTTATAATGAACTTAATTATCGTGATGGAAGCCAGTACATCAAAAGCTATCAGATAGGCACGCTAAATATTTTTCAAAATATTAATCAAACACCAGACCAAAATATGCTGACATTCTTTTCTGTTAATCAGTGTGATTGTGTTGTTTTTATTAATACTGATAAAAAATACACGACCCTTTCTTGGTTAAATAAAAAGAATAAAAAATCCATCAATATCTATTTTACAGAAGAACAATTCGAAAAAGCTTCGAACGAAATCAAAAATTTTATTAAGGAAACAGAATTGTGAAGCCATATCTAGCTCTATTTATATCATTAGCTTTGTTAGTAATAGTATGGCAACTTCCCTACCATTCTACGATGGAGGAAGCCGAGTTTTATCAACAATCTGTTGAGCTTTCTTCGGCTAAGAATCCGGTTCGGATCGAGGGTTTTACAAAAATCCATAATGATAAAATAATTCATATTGCATCTTTTACTAACGAAGCAATGACAAAACCTATTATTATTCGTTTTAAAGGTAATTTAGAAAGCTTTTCTAACTCCAAGTTTTCAATCAAGGGAAAGATTAATTTACTTTCAATTCAAGAGGTCCGAACACTATTAAACCACTCAGTGTTATCACCTTATTTACTTTTAGAAGATGAGACAGTACAAATTAACTATACTCTCCTGTTAAAAAATGAGGCATTTTTAATTGTACATAATCATAAAACAGATCGAATTGCACTAATTGCTAAACGATAACAGTAGTAATTTTATACCTCATATAAATAACTAATCTCTCAGCCAGCGCTCATTATTATGACCATCTTTAGATTTAAAAAATCTTGAGTGTTGCTGTCTGAACTGATCTGATTTTAATTCATGTACTGGCCAATTGCTAAAGGTCTCTCGTAGGTAAAATTCATTGATGCCCACCTCTATGCTTTTTATATTCGAGCTGATATATCGATATAAGTAGCTTTCTTCCGATGCTTCACACTCCATTGGTCTATGGGATATTTTCCTGTGATTCACTGATACTGAAATCCACTTAATATCCCCTTTTGTACAATGTTCTTTAGATAAAACGTCTACTTCAAATTTATTATCTAGCGTAGTGCCTAAAAAAATAACCACAGACTCTTCGAGGTAAACACGTCTTAGTAGCAATTGTTTTGTATCTTTTGTACGGGTAACTTGAATCCCATTACTAAAAGGTAGAAAATATTCCCAATGCCAATTCCATTCCATTTCTCGACTTAAAAACTTTTTTTGAGGGATCGCTTGCCAGGCAACAGAACCTAGAATGATTGCTATGAGAGCAGTCAAAGCGACAGTAAAACGAATCAATAAACGCATTTAAAGGTATTCTCTACTTAGTTCTTTTATGATTGATTTCTAATGGATGTTTGTTAGATTAATTTTTAATTGAGCAACTATACAGTTTTAGTGTACAAATAATGATAACAGAAATATAAGCCACTCTTCTACTAGAGGGTACCAATGCTCACGCCATCGAAAGCAACAAACGTAGGATTGTTATATGAGTACATTTCAAAAGCTAATTCAACACTCACAAAAGGTGTCCCACTTTAATCATCTCTCAGCTATGGTCGGTTGGGACCAAGCTGCGGTCATGCCCAGTGGAGGCAGTCAAGCTCGCTCTGAAGCTATGGCTGAACTTTCAGTACATATTCATAGCCTGCAAACTCAACCTCAGCTACAAGACTGGTTTGCAGAAGCCGAACTCGAGCCACTCAATATGGAAGAACAAGCAACACTTCGGGAGTTAAAACGTCAATGGCAGCAAGCAAATGTCTTACCAGAAAGTTTAGTACAAGCCAAATCTCTTGCAGGCTCAAAATGTGAGCATGCTTGGCGAACTCAAAGAACCAACAATGACTGGCAAGGCTTTGAAAAAAACTGGGCCGAAGTAGTGACGTTGTCACAAGAGGAGGCACAAATTAGGGCTGAAGCAAATGGACTTTCTCCCTACGATGCAATGCTTGAATTTTATGAACCTGGAACTACTTCGGCTGGGTTAGATAGCCTATTCAGTGATGTTAAAACTTGGCTTCCAGATCTCATTAACCAAGTCATCGATAAACAAGCCGCTGAACACTTTCTCGAGCCCAAAGGCATTTTTGAAGCAAACAAACAAAAAGCACTAGGCCTTGATGTCATGAAGTTACTTCAATTTGACTTTAATCACGGCCGTTTGGATGAAAGTGTGCACCCTTTTTGTGGCGGTGTACCAAGTGATGTACGGATTACCACTCGATATGATGAGAAAGAGTTTGTTCAATCATTAATGGGAATTGTGCATGAAACAGGTCACGCTCGCTATGAACAAGGGCTCCCAAAAGCATTATCTGGTTTACCGTCTGGCCAAGCGCGCTCGATGGGTATTCATGAATCTCAATCGCTCTTCTTTGAAATGCAAGTCGGTCGAAGTGATGCTTTCATCGAGCACTTAGCTCATCTTGCAAGCCAGCATTTTACTGGCCATGATGCAGCGCTTTTCTCAAACACTAACTTTCAAAAGCTCTACACTAGAGTTAAAAAAGACTTCATCCGTGTCGATGCAGATGAGCTGACTTACCCTGCCCACGTTATTTTACGCTACGAAATCGAGCGTGATCTGATCAATGGTAAAATCAAACATTCTGATGTTCCTGAGCTCTGGGACTTGAAAATGCAACAGTATCTGGGACTTTCTACCCAAGGCAACGACAAAAACGGGTGTATGCAAGACATCCATTGGACAGATGGTGCTTTTGGGTACTTCCCTTCATACACGCTGGGAGCCATGTACGCTGCTCAATTTATGGCTGCAATGAAGAAAACAGTGGATGTGGATGCAATCATCAGAACTGGCGATCTCACTCCGATTTTCAATTGGTTAGAAAGCCATATTTGGAGTAAAGGAAGCTTATTAGAAACCCATGATCTGATTAAGCAGGCTACAGGTGAAGCGCTTAATCCACTTTATTTTAAAGATCATTTACGTTCACGTTATCTTTAATGCGGTAAATGTGAAACCACAAAAACAAGCTGCTTAAACCGAGTGGCTTGTTTTATACCCAGCTTTTTTATACCCAAGTTACCTCATGGAGCTAAAATTCAATTGGGCGTAAAGTTAACGATATTCACCGAAGACATTGCATGGCAACGGTACACACTTTTAACATTCTTATCGACATCTCACGGTATTTAAGTTAGGTTTAGACATATGGACGTCTAAAATTTTAACAAGGAGAGATAACGTGCCCATCAGAATTCCCGATCAACTTCCTGCTAGTGACGTATTGAAGACCGAAAATATCTTCGTCATGAGTGAAAGTCGTGCTGCAAGCCAAGAAATCCGACCTTTGCGTGTATTAATCCTGAACTTAATGCCTAAGAAAATAGAGACTGAAACACAATTTCTTCGCTTACTCTCTAACAGCCCACTCCAAGTGAACGTCGAGTTACTTCGCATTGATGACCGACCGAGTAAAAATACGCCAACAGAGCACCTTGATACTTTTTATCGTCAATTCGAAACCATTAAAAATAGGAACTTTGATGGATTAATTATTACCGGTGCGCCACTGGGGTTAGTTCAGTTTGAAGATGTTATCTATTGGGACCACCTTAAAACCATCATGGAGTGGGCAAAGCACCATGTAACGTCGACACTTTACGTATGTTGGGCAGCACAAGCTGGGCTTAAATTATTGTATGATTTACCAAAGAAAACTCGTAAAGAAAAGCTCTCTGGTGTTTATCATCATCAAATTCATCACCCCTATCACCCTATTTTACGTGGTTTTGATGATTCTTTCTTAGCACCGCATTCGAGATACGCGGACTTCTCCCCTGCTTTTCTAGAGCAACATACTGATCTTGATATACTTGCAACGTCTGATGTGGCTGGTGTCTACTTAGCAGCAACTAAAGATAAACGTAATGTTTTTGTCACAGGTCACCCTGAATACGACGCCCAAACCCTACATGGTGAATATATGCGTGATCTAGGTGAAGGGATGGAGCCAGCTATACCCGTTAACTATTATCCAAATAATAATCCAGATAATTCACCGGTCGCTAGCTGGCGAAGTCATGGTCACTTATTATTTTCAAACTGGTTGAACTACTGTGTTTACCAACAAACACCATACGATCTGGAACATTTCAGCGAAGCAGCATTTACGCATGATTAACCAATGGATAACCCGCCAAAAGATGCATCTTTCTAAAAATTAAGAATGGTCCCCCAAGTAACCTAAAGATAGCCTAAATTAAATATCTTAAGGTTACTTGGGAATAAGATTGGTATGCCAGCAACTAAATCAAAAAGGTGCTAAGAACCTCACTCGTATCGTACCTGTCTCATAATAACGTACCCCCCGGGAAGGCCTAATCATCACTCTAAAATCTGTACAGTTTTTTATATACACATCTTCAAAAGAATAATTAAGAGAGAGCTCTCCATCATAAAGGTTGTCGATTTTTTTTGCTTTAAGAAGTACATTTTGATTATTAATACTATCGATGCATTCAAAAACAATATTTATGCTTGGTTCGTAATGCCAGTCCACTTCAATGTTTATAGGTGTATCAATTTCCATATTCACAACTTCCGGTGGTTCTCCTGGTAGTTGTCCAGTGCGATATGGCCAACGTAAGCCTCTATTCCAATCTTCGATGAGTATTTCTTGTTCACTGTTAATTTCATCAAACAAGAACTCTACTCCAACAATATAACTCACTTCATAGTTTTCATCCATGTATGATGCTTTAAGTGGATATGGATTAGAAAATGCAAATTTAGTTATAAGTATACAAAGCAAAAATACTTTCAACCGACTGAATTTACCCATTATAAATCCCTTAAAAACTTTTTAATATTTTCACATTGGTTTGCGATAATATACCGAAGAAGTCAGCCGATGATTCTATATGAAGCTTCAGTAAGTCACATTGCTCAAAGTTGTTTATATCGGTGACCCAATAGAGAGGAAATCGCCCTTGATGACCCCTGTAAGTTTCTGAATCACTGTAAACTATTTCTCCGTTATTATCATGACAATCAAGTATGACTGATACACTGTCTGGTCCCTTCATACAAGGTATCGATTTATCTCTATCCACAGGTGGAACCCCACACACCTCTCTGCCAGCGGCAAAAATTGGCGAATACACTGTAACTTGAACCTCTTTTGGTGGAGTGTCAATGACATCTATCGTGAAAAGTGTGCTTTTTTCACTTGTTAAACGAGGCAAAAAATCATACTCCATTCCAGAAACAAAATTACCAGTCACTTTAGTGGCATAAAACTCATCAGGAGATGCGACACTGTCGTTCACAATAGTTATTGCTGGAGTCATTAAAAAAATTAGCTTTAATATATATCTCTTCATGTTTAACCATTTCATTGAGTTACTTTTTTGACTGTGACCTGCACCATCTAATGAAGGTCTTTAATAGAACCATCTATTTTACTAACTTCAAAATATTTCATTACATTATCGTCAAACGATACTTCAACATAAAGATTATGCTCGCCACGCATGAAACCTCTTAAGATAGGTTCAAAGCTCAGTACAATAGGTTGACTGCATCCATCTAAAGATACGAGATCTTCTTGATCACAAATAACTTGCCGATTATAACTGTCTCTTAAAAACATGGTTTGGTTGATCTTATCTGCTTGTCTTAGCTTATCAATAAAACCACTTTCAAAGTCGTAATCTAGTTCTAGGTAACTCTTTTTCTGAAAAAAGTATTGAGCGTTATTATCCCTAATATAACGACCGACCGTTACACTTGAGTTAACAAAATTTCTATTTGATGCAATACGCAAGCTAATGTTTGAAGCATTTTTATACCAATCATTTTCGATAACAGTACTAATAGAACTTGGAATAGGAAGATTATTGATATCGAGCTCTTCTCCTTGTTTAAACTGCCAATGAAATGCTAACTCAGCCATATTATAAATATAGCCTGATACCTCTCTTGGAAAAGATAACCAAATCCCTCCTTTGGCATACTCACCAAATCCAAGGCCATCATAACCATATAAAGTTTTCCATACTTCACTCGGTTCGTTATCGTAGTGATGTTGGTTATTAATTGCCTCTGATGACGACCAGCTAATCATGCTTTGTGGAATGTCGACTCTTACATTCGGATTGAAAAGACGAACTTGGTCAGGCAGGCTACAAAAACCAGATATAGGATAAGAATAGATATCTCCCGATATGTTTTGATGAGCATTCCAATATTCCTTTAGAACAGGAATAACTCTGTATTCGTAGTTTTTACCGTAAACAATGTTCGCCTTAATATTTTTTCCATCTACATTAATGTACCCATCAGAGTCATTTAAGGCACTAGAAAATGTGAGTTTTTCAAGGTCGAGACTTTCCATGCCAAGTTGATGCCGCACATTCATTGAATTGACTCTTTCCATTAGGTCATGACAGGCCAATGCTCCTTCGTGTGGTTGAACTACCGATTCAGAAACATGCAATATATTGATGTATTCTGTGGAATTCTCATCTCTTGTTCCTGTATCTGACGTATTGGTTTCGTTATCAACATCAGTGGAGCTATCTGTCTCAGTGGAACTATCTGTCTCAGTGGAACTCTGATTTTCAATCACATGTCCTTTACTCTCGATATCTTTCAACTCTCGAAATGATTCAAGTTCAGTAATACTATTATTTGATGAGGATACTAAGTATTTCTTAGTAATGAAGTCATCAAATTTTATCTTGATATACAGATCTTGCCTACCTGAAAAGAAATCTCGGAAGCTATTTTTAAAAGAGTTAAATACTTGTCTAGAGCAGCTAAGATTAGAAAACTTATTTCTTTCATCACATCTTATTGGTTTGCCATACTGATCGATTGGGATAAAAGATTCATTGAGTGTTTGTGATTCACCAAGTAATCTTAATAAAGCTTGATTGTCAATATGGTTATTACTTTTTATAGATTGAATAAAGTCATCATTACTAAAGCAAGAGTCATCTTTGGATACAATGGAACGATCAACATTACTGAAATCAGGATATAATGAAAATGTAATTTCAATGGACTTGCATGAATCAGACCACCCCTGATAAATCCACTTCTCAACGGAATCTGGAATCATTGTAAGCATTGAATTATTAATCTCTATTTCTTCAAAATCCCAAAGAAGTGCAATGGAATCGTCAATTCTAGATTCCTCCATCGGTAAGCTATATGGGTAATGTAGCCAAACTCCTGACTTTATATGATCACCAAAGCCTATTCCATCAAAACCATATGAATTTTTTAAAAAGTCGTAGGGTGTATTATCATAATTTTCTTGATTTTCTTCCGCTTGATTCGATTTCCATTCGGTTAATTTAGCATCAACATTGATATTTAAATGACTATTTGAGATTAACACGGAGTCTATAATTTCGCATTGCCCTACGAGGCTTATTTTTGATAGTTCTATATCAGACTCTATGCTCCCATCATCTATGCCGTAAAAACCATAATTTATATAATGTGTTTTTATCGAGTCCAAGTCAAATTGATCATTACCAAAATAAATTTTTGACTGCATATCCTCAAGAACAGATTTACTAAACTCAATATCTTTTTTATTTAAAAATGATTTATCATAAATATTTTCTCTGTTTAAAGAAGACATTAAATCTAATAAGTTTCCACATGATGAATCCATTACTTTCTGATCACTTTTTATTATAACCAGAATGCTGTCTTCACTGTATTTTGAGTCTTCATGTTCCAATGCATTCAGAAAACCTGAATACATAATAAATAAAAAATAAATAACTTTCTTAATTCTAGCCATAAATGGTATTAACCTGTCTACCTATTATTAATAAAATCACGTGCTGCATTTCTGATCTGCTCATTGATAGACATCGCCTCTTTGCCTAGTACTTCAGCCTGAGCTAAAGCGGCTTCTCGCTTTCTTTCAATCTGCTCATCTAACCACTCAACATTATCTCCACTTTTAAAAGAATCATTTCTTTTCACCATGATTTCCTTTATTTCATCTATTTGGAGTTTTTGTTCTCTTACTTTTTCCAAATACTGGTTAATTGGCTCTTCTAGATGTGGGAAGTGCGTTATAATTTCTGACATTGCTTCTGTTTTAGAAATATTATCTAAACCTTCATCTTCTAAGTTGATTTTAAGAGTTTGTTCAGAGACATCAGTATCTACATTATTTTCATCAGTTTGTCGAAAGTTATCCCTAACCTCTGTGCTATTATTTTTTTTGTAAGATTCATTTATTTCATCACCTTTTTCTATTTCGACTATCTCGTCTGAGCTTGAATCTGTTAGATTATTATCGTTGATGATTTTTTCACTTTTCTCATAAAAGAAAGCATAGTAAGCACAACCACATAGAAGTAATGCTACAAAAATTATTTTTATTTTCATTTATTATCCCTGAATTTAATAAATTGCTGGAGAAATATCTCCAGCAATTTTATCGCTTAATCACATCTATTTTTGTCAATGCAAACTTTTACATTAATTAAGGCACTGCCCTCATTAATAACATACGAATCTTTGTTAAAGCTCTTACGAATTGTTCCATACTGGGTACTTGTACTAGAAGTCGTTCCTTGAGCTTTTCCACCTCCAAGGCTATCAAGTGTTTTAAGAACAACGCCACCTATTTGACAGAATAAGTTTTGAGGACAGATACCCATAACACCTTTAGCAATGTCATTACCAACTGAGCTGGTTTCTAGTTCTGGATTGTCTTTATCAACGACCTCAACTTTATATTCTTCCGCGTATACAGCGAGGAACATTTGCCACATATCGTTATACATCTGACGCTCAAAGCTATCAGCCATTTCACGAGATTCACTTGGATTTGCTCCTTGAGGTTTCACTTTTAGACTACAGTGCATTCCCATATTGTCTCGAGCAGTGGTTTTAACTTCATCCCAAGACTTCGTTTTAGTTCTAAACCAACTCCACCTTCGGCTGCTCCCCGCATTTCTCCAATAGCTATTCATACGATCAACATTGATTGTACAGAAACCACTCACTTTTCCTGGATAAGCATAATAGCTGTAAGATAAGCCAACCGGCTGTGTAAATACGACCTGATTATCCAAAGGCTGGTAATAGCTCTCTTCTACAGTCCAAGAAACAGGTTTAGAACTTCCTGAGCTTGACGAGTAGCTTGTTTCCATACTGTGTTTATATTCACCACAGCGTGCCCCTTTTGTTACATAGAAAACGAAGCCACCAGAACCAAAGGCTTTTTCGTCCATTGCTTTAAAACTCAATTGTTTTGGACGTTCGTCACTTTCTAAGCGCTCAAAAGGCATCTCCCATACATCTAGCGCATCCTTTTTGACCAAAGTATCAGCTGGATAAGTAATCACATTCTGATGATAAAGTGGTACTCCGCTTGATTTAACCTTAAAGTTATCAACAGTCACGCCAGAATTTAACCGAATATTGAACACTTCAAGCTGTTTTACATCGAAGTAAGATTTTCCAGACTTTGCAAGTATATTTTTCAAGTCTTTTGCTTCATTGTGATAAAGGTTATATCCCGCTGTTGCACGTCCAACAATTTTACTTTCTTCTTCTTTGAGTGTTTCTTTTTCTATATTGAATGAGAATTTCACAACATCTTGCTGAGCCTTAACAATAGCTGAAGCAAACTTTATATCATCCTGAATTAACTCTAACTCTTGTGCATTTGCTTCCTGATAAGCCTTCTCAGCATAATACTCGCCTCTTATAGAATCTTTATTTCTCTTAACTTCAGATAAATTTGATGATAGCGAATTAATACGATTATCGTACTTTGCATTTAATGCTGATAACTTTGATGAGTATTCACTATTAGCATCCTGTATACAGGAAAGCATTTTAGCTGTATCACTCGTGTTTGCCGATACACAATTTGTTATCTTGTCGGATTTTTCACTCGTTAAACTAAGAAACTCACCGTTCCTTTTTGTTTCTATATCTTTGAGATCTTCTTCAATTTCGCTTTTTTCTTGAGTATATTCAAACCATAAGCTTTCAAGGCTTTTAAATTTTGCAATTCTATCTCTATTTTCTAAACCAGCGGCCCTTACTTTGGCTCTATTTTCTTTAATAATATTCAACATGTCAGTATTTTGATTAGCGATTGAATAAGTTATTTGAAAATAGTTACTGATGTATTCACCGTTATCACTAGCCCTTTGCTTTTCTTCAGCAGTTAGCGGCATCGTATATGTCTGGCGTCTCATATTTAAATAATCTGAACACATTGCACCACTGCTATCTAGCTCAGTATAATCCCCTTTGATTTCTTTAACATTTGCAGGGCCAACATGAAGCGTGTTCCGATTCTCATGATCTGGTACGACATTACCGATACTTGATGGGAGCTCAATACCCAATTTACTAAGTGGATCGCCTTTCGTGGTATCAGGCATTGAGTTAGCACTACTATGGCATAGGCCAAGTGCGGTAACAATCGCTACCTTCAAAATATTTTGTTTCACAAATTATTCCTTATTTTAAATCTATTAGAGCTTATTGTGTATATCTTTTAACTCTTTCAAATCTTCATCTAATATATTTCCATTATTTTCCAACCACCTTATTTGTTTTTCTATAAATAATTTCACCTCCTGCTTTGATTTTTTCACCTTAGAGTCTTCCAATCTAAATATAACAAGTATTTTCTGTACCTCTTGACTACAGTAATTAGGCTCACCATTTTCACAACTTATGTATAGTTCATCTTTCGCTTGTTCTAATTTACTCACTAGCCCTTCAGCTTCAATTCTATCCAAAAAGTCATCGCTATTTTGAGCAAATCTTTTCAAGAAATTAATAGTCATATCTAAAGTGTGCCTTATCGTTATATAGTCTGATGATGGAGCTGTACTACTTAACAAAAAAGCGATCCAATTATCACGTGTATTTAGGCCATCTATATATGTATTAATTGAATAAGGGTCTGGATATGATGTAATACTATCAATTACCATTGAACATCCAGGCTTCATAACTTGAAAACCAGAAAGTCCTTCAATCCGATTGAATTTCACTCTTAATTGCTCATATTTATGGTTTACCGTTGCAAATTGATTTTGTCCGGCACGGTCAGCAGAAACGCTGATATTCAACTTTTCTCTTCTACTATCATACATTGAAAAGTTTAGATTAAGGGGTCTAAGTGACTCACATGTAAAGTTATACTCTAACTTTGTCTTGTAACTAAGATCTTTAAACTTAGTTTTTTCTTTAAGATAATTAGGTGTAATAGTTTTTTCTGTATCAAATTTACATTTTGGTGTGAATCGAGTTCCATTCGACATTTCAACTCTTTTACAGTCCCTCTCCGCACTAAAGATGATTTCCTCTGAAAAAGATTCACCGGCTGATATAATAAGAGAGATTAAAAATGGTATTTTAAATTTCATTGAAAATTCCTATCATTAATATTTGCTATTAAAGTATATTTATTTATTTGACCTTGGTTATTAGTTACAGAAATAATCATCCTTATTTCATTATCATCATTTGTACAAGCTCGATAGGCAGACTTTTCAAGTTTCATTTTTATTGTATTCATGGCAGAAATTTCACCACTCCCACTTGGTAAGAAACTTCCTCTCATTGTTCCTAGCTCTTTAATTCCAGTTAACGCCTGTATCTCATTATAAAAACTAGGTATCCAATGTACGCCGTTCATGGATAAATATAAAATATCAACATTTTTAATTTCTTCACTAAACTTTGTTGTATCATTATTTAAACGCCAAACTATATTTATCTCTCTATCTTTTTTGAAATTATTTATTGCTTTTAATACTTCTAATCTTTTTAATAAATTATTTTTTTCACTCACCAACTGAAACATTCGTAACTTCAGATCTTTGTTATGTCCTTGTTGTCTAATTTCTTGTATTATCGTCTTTAAATCTTTAATTACCTCAACACTTTTTATACTCAAAGATTTTATTTCAGGTTCTGTTTTTAAATAATCATCACATAACCATAGAGGTTTATTATCAATAGGGTGTGTATAAACTCGCCCAATAATTTCATCATCCGAGTTATTGTTTAACTCATCAAAAATAGCATTTCCATCACGGTTAACAGATAAAAATGCCACATTAATTGCTGCCTCTAAGTAACTTAAGTTGTTATTTGTAGAATTATTCATGTAATTAGACAGTTTTTCCTCCAAAAATCCTGAGATATTTATTTTTGGACCTTTATCATTCTGGTTAGGTTCTCCATCATAGTTTGCACTTAATTCATAGGTGTTTAATTCTCCCTCAATCATAAAAAGCTTATCTTCAAAATATGTTAATTGTTGGTCAACACCATTGTAGAATAAAGGTATAGCTACCTGCTCTAAAGGCTGGATACATACTTCCTTAGAGCTTTCATCACACCAAAACATTGAAATATTTACTTCTGAAAATTCAATATTTGCTTTTTGGAAGAACTTTTGTCTCTTATCTATACTAAGCTTGTTAATTCGATTGGTTAGTCTATTAAGCCTCTTATTTAACTTTTTATACTTACTTTGTATAGCAAGATCTTTGTCTATATTTTTTAGTATATTCCAGAAAGTCAAATTGTTATTCTTTATTAATTCTAGTTCTGAATGGATATTTTCTACTTCATCTGAGTTATAATATGGATAGTTAGACACTTTAGAAATAATATTATTATACTCATCGTTTACTTCTTTCTCTAAATGTAAAGCTAATGAATAACGGTTGAATAAAGCAGTTTGATTTAAACTATCAGTTATACTCTCTACTTTTTTAATTCCTCTCAATCTGAACATCATTTTTTTAAATTCAAGACTTGCTTTGCTATTTTTTTCTTTTTTTCTACGAATGGTGTGAAAGTTATAAAGTCTTTCATACATATCCTGATGAATAACTGTTCCTTGAGGAAAAAATTGGTCAATTATATTTTTATTTTTTAATATCTGACTTATGTGGACCCACTTTACACCCAGTTTTTCTTCGTAAGCATCGACGCTATTTAAAATATTTTCTTTAACACTACATGGCACATCAATCGTCTTAAAGCATTGTAAATCTTGATCAAACTCAGATGCTTCACATATATCATTACAACTTTCTTCATTATATTTATAATAACATTGTTTTGGCTCAAAGTTTGTGAGCTGTATGGTAAGTGGACATTCTTCTGCTAATAAAGTGGCACTATTAATTAATAAAATCATTATTACAAACCGAATCACTCAAACCTCTCAAATTAATTTTATAAATACCCCCACAAAGTAGCAAAGCTCGCTATTTATATCAATTATGACATTAAATTCAAATGTTTAGCGTTAGTTTTATATATATTCAAAAAAGTCAAATAAATATTTTATTACATTTGTTTGTTTTTTTAAAAAAAGTAAGATTAATTTTATTTATATCATCCTAACAATAAACAAATGTGATGCTAATTGAAATAAAAATCCAATTTAATGTTACATAAAACATTAAATTAATGTTTTGTCTCATCATACGAAAAACTGACATCAATATTAATTCAATAGAAAATAGAATGTTCGTTTTCTTTTTTTGAGATTTTTTGTCAATTTTGCAAACTGAGTCGCATGTTTACTGCTTAAGAAATGCTTTTTTATCTGAAATCATTACCTTTTTATTATTAACAATATAATAGTATGAATTCATATATGGATGCGGGTAGATTCGGTCATGGACATCAATAAAAAACTCATTCTATTGGCCGATAATTTTCACAAAGTCGTTAGTTATATAACCTCATTATTCATTACCGGTTGCGTTACCGTAACAGATGGGCAATTACAGAAAGTAGCCAACCCGATTCTATTATCTGAATCAAGAGTTAATCTTGGTGTAGGTTACCTTCAGCAAGGTAATATGATTCGTGCTTATCAAAATTTTCAGCAAGCGCTTGTTTACGCACCTAACTATTATCGAGCACAGCTATCTATGGCGCATTATTATGAGCGTGTCGGTGATGAACATAAAGCTAGCAAGATGTACCAGTCCGCGCTGAACAAACATTACAATAACGGTCATGTATTAAATAACTATGCCACTTTTTTGTGTAAGAAAAACCTATATGATGCTGCGGATACTATGTTTAACAAAGCAATTGCTCAACCTGACTACTCGCTTGTGCCAAACAGCTATGAAAACGCAGGCCTCTGCGCTTTAAAAGCAGGTAAGACAGAGAAAGCCAAATACAATTTTCGCCGCGCAATTGATCATGACCCATATCGTCCAGTGTCTTTACTTCAGTTAGCGAAGCTTCAGTTGGAAAATGAAGAATACTCCTCTGCTCAAAAAAGCTTGTCACACTTTTATCAAGCTTTTGGTACCACCAAGGCTTACCTCGAATTAATGGTAGTGCTCGAAACCGCACTTGGTAATATGGTAAGCGCTGAAGAGCATCAAAATCACCTTGATAACCTAGTTTAAGGTTAATTTTGAATATTACTGGCATCTGTAATTGTTGGCTTTTTTTGTCTTACCACCCACAATTATAATTATGTTCCCTTTGCTTGGATCTGCCATTGTCGTTCAAACCTAATTCACTCAAACTACTGTCAATTATATTGCCCTTGACATTAATTTGGGGATGTAAAGAGAGCACTCACCCAGATCTGTATTGGTCGATGGGTGATTTCTCCATCCCTTCTTACCAGCTCAAACATCAATGTGAAGAACCCAGAGTGGGTACAGATCCTTTCAATGGCAAGTTTTACCCTGATCGCTATGGTTCAACTTTCTCGGAAAAGATGTATCTCAGGGCATTTAACCACGAAACCTATCTTTGGTATGACGAAGTCATCGATACAGATCCTCTGACTTATGATACCGTTGCTCATTATTTTGCTTCTTTGATCACTTCAGACAAAACACCTCAAGGCCGTTTCAAAGATCGTTTTCATTATATAGCTTCTTACGACGATTACATGAAGGCTCAAAAAAAAGGGCTAAAAGCTGGATTTGGGTTTCACTTTAAGACCCTACATAATCAGCCTCCAAGAGATATTAGAATTGCTTACACAGATGACCATTCCCCGGCTTCATTGCAGGGGGTTGTTAGAGGTGACCAATTATTAGAAATAAACGGCATCGACGTGGTGAACACTGTAGTCGAAGAGGAGCTCTCGTTGATTAATCAAGTTCTGAGTGACCCTGATTTAAACCAAGTAGTGACGTTTATGTTCCAGTCTACCGAAACCCATCCAAAGGTTGTCACTTTAACTGCCACTGAAGTAATAACAACGCCAGTTCATAACGTTAAAGTTATTCCTCTACAAGACAAATATATTGGTTACATGCAATTTAATTCGTTTGTCAGTCATGCTCAAATGCCATTAATTGAGGCATTTACTTTTTTCAAAGATCAAGATATCGACGAGCTGATCATTGATTTACGCTACAATGGTGGTGGTTTAATCGGTCAATCTGCCCAAGTGGCTTATATGATCAGTGGTAAAAGCGAAGCGTCTCTTTTTGCTGAATTAATATATAACGACAAAATGGCCCACATTACTCAACAGGGTCACAATCAATACCAATTTATCGACCGCCAAATCGATTGGGAGAATAACCAGCCTACTCACTCATTTTTACCATCGCTAAATTCACAGCGGCTATTTGTCCTCACTTCAGCGCAAACCGCCTCTGCAAGTGAATTATTAATCAACGGCCTTAGAGGTGTAGATATTGATGTCATACAGATTGGATTGCCAACTCTGGGTAAACCTTACGGTTTTGTCCCCGAGCAGAACTGTGGCAATATGTATTTCACCGTACAGTTTCAATCCATCAATGCCAAAGGTTTTTATAAGTTTGACGACGGGTTCATCCCAACTGACAAGGACCAAGTATCAGTAAATACTGGTTTAGATAATCTTGTCGAAGGTTGCCTTGTTAGTGATGACCTTACCCAGCTATTGGGAGACCCTAAGGAAGGGTTATTATCTGCAGCATTGGAATACATTACTAGCCAGCGCTGTCCCGATGTGGAGCCAACGGTTAACGCCAGTTACAACGCGGGATACATACAACATTCTCCCTCATTATTCCTTAAAAAAATGCCGTGGCACAATGAGAGCATTCACCTACCACTTGATAATATCTACCCTCATAACCCGTGAACTTCATCGCTCTTGGTGGCTGAATATGAGTGGATATAGCTTTTTAGTAACAAAACCCAAGTAACCTCAAGATACTTTGTTCAGTTTAAGGTCACTTGGGTTTCGTTTCGCTGTATTTTCGTAGATTGGTTTTAAAAAAAGTGAAACGTCATATTAGCAGTCAAACTATGAAGGGCTTCGCTTTTTGTATTCATTTCTAAACCAAAAGCTTGATAACCCACCCCCATAGACCAACTTTTTGAAATGAGATATTCCAATCCCAATCCAAACATATAAGAAATACCATCGTCTTTGTACAAATAGCTAATATCATCTTTATAGTCAATGTTATAAGAGTTAATGCCACCTTTTGCGTATAGGTGTAGAGATCCAAAGTTAATACTCGGCTTGACAGCAGCATAAAAAGAAGCAAGATCTGCATTCCCACTTAATCCATGGAAAGAAAAGTCCATATTACCATGTTTAAAGTAACCAAATTCAAGCCCGATAAGTGGCATGATTTCTGTCCCTACATGCAAACCATATGTTATATCTGACTCATTTTCCACACGAGATTGGCCAAGTTGACCACCGGCATAAAGCCATGAGTTAGCGAAGACAGGAGTAGACCAAACAGCCAATACCAACAGCGAGATTCTTCCTTTCATAACTCTCCCTTCCTTGTGTAATTTCAAAAATGCTTGTTGTTCTTTATCATGTTTGTAATTATTTAAACCCTTAATAAAAAAGACTTTTATAATTTTTTATTGCCAATTTTCTTCTTTAGGAGGATAAGGATTAAACTTTTTAACAAAGATATAATTAAACTATATACCTAAGTTTTACGTAATGCTGTTTTTAATCAAAAAAAATACCAGCCAAGTGCTGGTATTTTAAAATAATAAGTATTAGAGAAAAATTATAAAAAATGTAACGTTGCAGTTAACGAAAAAGTGTCAACGTTATCTTTATCAATTGTATAGTTCATATAGCTAGCGCCAACAGATAAAGGTCCGTAAACGAAGTATTCTGCTCCAACACCATACATGATGTCTAAATCATCATCATCTTTTGCACCAGACACATCTTTGTCCCATTGGTGAAGGCCACCTTTCGCATAAACATGTAGTGGACCAAAATCAATACTTGGTTTTAAAGCCGCGTAGTATGATTTTAGTCTTGTCTTATGACCTGAAACTTTAAATTTACCATGCTGTGTAACACCTGCTTCAACACCAATTATTGGTAAGATGCCCGTACCAACATGTACAGAGTAAGAAGTATCTGTTTCGCCTTTGTAATCGGCTTGACCAACAGAGGCACCACCATAAATCCATGAGTCTGCCATTGCCATAGAAGAAGCACTGAGCAGCGCAGTTGCCAATAAAATTTTCTTCATCATCAACCTTTGTCTTAATTATTGCTCACTCGAAGAACATGAGCGTTACACATATGAGGAAGGTGTATAATGCTTCCTCGTTTTATCGTATTAGAGCAAGGTTAAAACGTTCCCACCTCCCCCATAGGATGAGTATTGCCGTGATAACCCTGCGCAAATACCGCCTATTGTACCGCTTGTTTAGCAGGCATCAATCGCATTTTTGATACGTTTATCAGAAACTGGATAAGGAGTGCCTAATTGCTGAGCAAAAAAGCTCACTCGAAGCTCCTCGATCATCCAACGGATTTCCTTAACATTTTCTGGAATAACCATGCCTTTCGGGATCTTATTAAGTAGTTCTTTATAATCGGTAGTTACAGATTCTACTTTCAGCATGTGTAAACGGTCTTTGTTTGGATCGATCGGTAGCTTCTCCATACGGCGCTCAATCGCGCGCATGTAACGCAGAATATCTGGAAGACGCTTCCAACCACATTCTGTCGCGAAACCTTTGAAGATCAATCCTTCAATTTGTGCTTTGATGTCCGACAACGCAAACGCCATCGTGAAATCGATCTTGCCTTTCAACTTCTTATTGATATTGAAAGCCGTTGTCAGGATAGTTTCCACTTGCTGTGCAATTTCGACCACAGTATCACCAAGCTCAGCTCGTACATGTTCCTTCAATGCGTCAAATTTTTCAGGCTCCCAAACCAAACCGCCCTGCGCTTCGATCAATTTATCAACACCACACGCGATACAGTCATCAATCAAGTCTAGAACTTTACCATATGGATTAAAGTACAGACCCAACTTCGATTTATTTGGTAAGTTGGTGTGCAGGTATTTGATTGGCGACGGGACATTTAATAAAATCAGGCGACGTTGGCCCGCCTGCATCGCAGTAACTTGTTCAAATTCCGTTTCATAAAGCTTAATTTCAACACTGTCTTTGGCATCAACAATCGCTGGATATGCCTTAACGTCATATCCTCCACGTTTTTGTTGATATACCTTAGGTAATTCACCAAAGCTCCATGTTCGAAGTTCTTTTTGTTCGATATCATCATCCGCAACTTTTGAAAGAGTCTCTTGAACTTTATCTTTTAAGCTCTCTTTCAATTCATGCAGATCTTTGTCCTCTTTTAACTTGCGACTTCTATGATCTACGGCGCGGAAAGTCACTTTTAAATGATCCGGAACTTGTTCCATATTCCACTCTTCACGCAGAACTTCTACCCCAGTCATTCGACGAAGCTCTTTCTCCAATGAATCGAGAAGTGGTGCTTCCATTGGTGTGATACGAGCTAAGAATGCATCGGCGTAGTTTGGCGCAGGCACAAAGTTTTTACGAACAGTCTTCGGCAGCGACTTGATCAAGCTGACAATAAGTTCATGACGCAAGCCCGGTATTTGCCAATCAAACCCGGCGGTTTCCACCTGGTTTAAAATGGGTAGAGGGAGATGCACCGTTACACCGTCACTATCTTCTCCAGGTTCAAATTGATAGCTTAACTTCAGCTTCAAATTATTCTGATACCAAAAGTTCGGATAATCCAAGTCAGTAACATGGCTGGCATCGCCCTTGAACAACATCTCTTTCTCGAAGTTCAGTAGTTCTTTGTTCTCCTTCGATGCTTGCTTCCACCACGTATCGAAGTGTTTGCCTGAAACCACATCAGTACTGACACGCTGATCATAGAAGTCAAACAATTCATCGTCATCGACTAAGATATCGCGACGACGCGATTTATGTTCAAGTTCTTCCACTTCTTGAAGGAGCTTACGGTTTTGCTTGAAGAACGCGTGCTTAGTTTCCCACTCTCCTTCCACCAGCGCACTACGAATGAAGATTTCACGACTCAAGGTAGGATCGATACTGCCGTAGTTCACCAAACGCTTTGGTACAATTGGCACCCCATAAAGCATCACTTTCTCGTGTGCCATGACTGCTGCACGTTTCTTTGACCAATGCGGCTCACTGTAGCTACGTTTAATCAGGTGCTTCGCTAACGGCTCAATCCACTCTGGTTGAATCTTGGCGATGATACGACCCCAAAGTTTTGAAGTTTCCACCAACTCAGCAGACATGATCCACTTGGGTTGTTTCTTAAATAGCCCCGATGCAGGGAAGATATGGAAACGAGCGTTACGCGCACCTTGGTATTCATTCTTCTCTTGGTCTTTCATACCAATGTGCGACAACAAACCAACAAGGATTGAGCTGTGTACTCCATGGTAAGACGCAGGTTCATCGTTAAGTTTGAACTCCATTTCACGCATAGACTGGTGAATTTGGAAGTACACATCTTGCCACTCACGCACGCGCAAGTAGTTCAGGTAGTCTTGTTTACATTGCTTGCGGAACTGGTTACCCGTTAGTGCTTTTTGCTGCTTCTGGATGTAGTCCCACAGGTTCACAAACGTCAGAAAATCTGAGTCTTCATGGAAGAAACGTTTGTGCTTGTCATCGGATGATTGCTGCTTGTCACTTGGACGTTCGCGCGGGTCTTGAATCGACAATGCCGCTGCAATGATCATCACTTCTTTCAATGCTCCTTGCTTTGGTGATTCCAAGACCATACGTGCTAAACGTGGGTCAATTGGCAGGCGTGCAAGTTGACGACCAATGCTGGTTAGGCGTTTCTTACCTTGAGACTCGAGGTCTTTCGCTTCTGCGTTAATTGCACCAAGCTCTTCTAGAAGGCGAACACCATCTTGGATATTGCGTTTGTCAGGCGCTTCCACAAATGGGAAGGCTTGAATATCACCTAAGCCAAGTGCTGTCATCTGCAAGATAACCGACGCTAAGTTGGTACGTAGGATCTCAGGATCGGTAAACTCCGGACGAGACTCAAAATCTTCCTCTGAGTACAAACGAATACAGATACCCTCTTCCACACGACCACAACGACCTTTACGCTGATTCGCACTCGCCTGAGAAACTGGCTCGATTGGAAGACGCTGAACCTTAGTACGGTAACTGTATCGGCTGATACGTGCCGTACCCGGATCGATCACGTACTTGATGCCCGGAACCGTTAACGAGGTCTCTGCGACGTTGGTGGCCAGTACAATGCGGCGACCAGCATGAGGTTGGAAAATTTTGTTCTGTTCACCCGCCGACAAACGTGCGTAAAGCGGCACAATTTCCGTGCTCTTCAGATTACGTTTAGACAGTGCATCAGCGGTATCACGGATTTCACGCTCACCGTTCATGAAGATCAGGATGTCACCTAAGCCTTCATCGCACAGTTCATCTACCGCTTCGAAGATGCCTTCAAGTTGGTCACGATCATTATCGTCATCACCACTTAGTGGGCGGTAACGTGTTTCTACTGGGTAAGTACGACCTGACACCTCAATAATTGGTGCGTTGTTGAAGTGTTTTGAAAAACGCTCAGGATCGATGGTTGCCGACGTGATGATCACTTTCAGGTCAGGACGACGTGGCAACAACTCTTTCAAGTAACCCAAGATGAAATCAATATTAAGGCTGCGCTCGTGCGCTTCATCGATAATGATGGTGTCGTATTGATTCAAGAAGCGGTCATGCTGAATTTCAGCCAGCAAGATACCGTCGGTCATCAATTTGATTTGGGTGTTTTCAGAGATCTGATCGTTGAATCGAACCTTGTAACCAACAAACTCACCAAGCTTGGTTTCCATCTCTTCGGCAATACGGTTTGCAACCGAGCGCGCCGCAAGACGACGAGGTTGAGTGTGACCAATCAGACCGAACTTACCGCGACCAAGCTCAGCACAGATTTTTGGTAGCTGAGTAGTTTTACCTGAACCGGTCTCACCTGCAACGATAACCACTTGGTTTTCTTCGATTGCTTTCGCAATGTCGTCACGTTTTTGGCTGACTGGCAAGATTTCAGGGTATTCAATCGTTGGCTGGTAACGACTACGTTGCTCAGCAACCATCATGGATTTGGCGATATCTAATGCGATCTCATCAAACACAGCGTTACGTGCTGCGTCTTTTCTGATTTTGCTCGCCCCAGAGATTCTTTTATTCAAACGAAACCTATCGCGCATCATGCACTGGTTAAGTGCCTTGCGTAGTGACGCCGCGTTATTTACTTGAGACTGAGGAGCGGCATTCTGAGCAACTTGTGCTTGAGATGCATTGGTCTGCTTCGCTTTGGCATTTTGAACACCATTTGACGGTGCCGCTTGCTCTTCAGCGGGATTCTTTTTTGAGGGCTGTGACGAAGTCAAAGCGTTTCCTATTCTTTTATTATTCAAACTAAGCCGATTGTAACACACGAGACTAAAAACGAGATAATAGAAAGGCTTGTATAGTCAAAATTTCACATTTAGCTAGCACTCGTTACTGTTCATTCTTTTTACACCTAAGTGACCTTAAAATGCTTGATTCAGAGCGAAGTCACTAAATCAACTTCAAGGAAGAAAACGAAGCGGAATAGCAGTCTCTTTCTTATTTTGGTAAGAAGAACGGTTGTCTGACACAAAAGGTCAACTCAGTGACACGCTCCCTAAGGGCGAGCAACATTCAGCAATCGACTTTACCAATAAAACACTAACATATTGAATTATAAATAAATTATTATTACCTTAATCATTAGCTTTCCAATTAAATCATTGATCACAATATTGCAACATTTTATGAACATTTTGTTTTCATATTACGCAATCACAAGTTAGTCTGCCTCAACCCATGTCAGGGTGCTAGATAACTAATAAGGAAAAACAATGAAAGCATATGTATACGATGGTGAAAGCAAAGCAACTTTAGAAGAGAGACCAACTCCAACAGTAGTTAATGCCACTGATGCTGTAGTGAGAATCGAAAAGACCACCATTTGTGGTACGGATCTGCATATACTCAGAAATAACGTAGCCACATTCAAACCTGGCACAATCTTAGGCCATGAAGGTGTTGGAATCATTGAGGAATGTGGTGAGCTTGTTCATAACTTTAAAGTCGGAGACCGTGTTATCATTTCGTGTATCACTTCATGTGGTGGTTGTTCAATGTGTCAAAAGTCTAACTTTGGTCAATGTCTTAATGGCGGCTGGTTACTGGGTAACGAAATTGATGGTTGCCAAGCTGAATACGTTAGAATCCCATATGCTGATAATAGTTTGCATTTGGTACCTGAAGATATCGATGTTGATTCTCTTGTTCTTTTAAGTGATATTTTTCCAACAGGGTATGAAGTTGGGGTTCTCGACGGCCAAGTCAAGCCAGGGTGTTCTGTTGCAGTCATTGGCTGTGGCCCCGTTGGTCTTGCTGCACTGATGACATCTAAGTTCTTCACACCATCAGAAATCTATGCCATCGATAATAACCCACACCGTTTAGAAGTTGCACGTGAAATGGGCGCAACGCACACAATAAATAACTCTGAAGGAACAGCAGTACAGCAAATACTTGAGATGACTGATGACGTAGGTGTCGATGTAGTCATTGAAGCAATTGGTATTCCAGCAGGTTGGGACATGTCACAAAAGCTTGTTAGACCTGGTGGTAACATTGCTGTTCTAGGTGTACATGGTAAACCTGCTACAATTAATCTCGAAGATATGTGGAAGCGTAATTTTACAATGACAGCTGGATTAGTACATACTCATACTATCCCGATGTTAATCAAACAAATCCGTGCTGGACACCTCAATCCTAAACAACTTTGCAGCCATGCTTTCGATCTTTCACAAGTCGCCGAAGCTTATGACACCTTTATTCATGCAGGTGATCATTGCTCACTTAAAGTCATCATTAGCAATAAAGAAGGATAATTCTAATGATCGATGCAGAGACCGCAAATAATATATGTGCTGTTGCCGTATTTCTTCTTTTAGTCGCATTTTTCCTTAATATGTTCAACTACATGTCACATGAAAGTCGAATCTATTTATTGATGAACGCTGTAGGAGGCTTAGTGGCAGCATGGTGTTCATGGCATTTAAATGTAATACCTTTTGTTATTCTTGAGGGGACTTGGGGGCTGATCGCTTTATATAAATTTCTTAATACTCAGTTCATACGAAAAGCTTCTGCTACATAACCAGCACAAGGTCAGGGTAATTAATTTTCTCTAAAGAATAATAAAAGAGCGCTTTAAAACACTCAAGCAGCCTAAGTGCTGCTTGAGAAGATTAAAGTGTGTAATTTGGTTACTCGATCTTTTGTCGTTAGAAATCAAACTGAATATACATTGTATTATAATTACTGCCACCTTTAATACGACCAAATTGGGAAGCTTTTTCAAAAATTGCAGATCGATGATGAAGTGAGTAACCTACCCAAATATCATTCCACTGCTTTTGCTGAAATAGGTCCCCAATATTTACGTCAATTGAGAAGTCAAGATAATTGAGTAAATGGCTTGGTGTATAGCTTTTTTCTTTTAATTCAGTAGCTTCAATATAAGTAATACTATCGATATAAGACACCCCTTCTCCAACACCAAAGCGCCATTGGGTTGGCCATTCAAAAGTATAATAGGCTTTGATAGCCATCACAAACTCTGTGCTTGATGATTGCTGGCTAGAGGACCAATGATGAGCAATACCTGGTGTAACAAATAGCGCCACGGGAAAGTCGAACAAGCTATCTGTTAGAGGGTAACCATAAAATAAAGAAGAAAGTTGATGATTATAGTTGTCCTTTTTACTGTTAAATTTAAAAATTTCACCTATATTCGATGGGGTTGCCCAACCATGTGCAACACGCAGATATTGGCTATTGTTTAACTGCTCTTTATAGGGTTTAGTTTTATCATTAAAGAACCCAAAACCAAGAAAAACCTCCCCTTCGTAACGATCTTTAACCACAGCACTTTGAAATGCTTGATTATCTAATCTAGTTACACTTGCTCCACCTAATAAATATAAGTTAGAAGTGACATGGTAACGCCCTTTAACCCCCAAGCGCATATCAATACCAGCACCAATAGATTCACCAGTGGCATCCTTAAAAGAGTAATACTCACTATTAAAATCGGTTGTCTTATATCTAAGTGTCAAATCAGACACCATTTCTAAATTTCCAAGTTCAAACTGTGTTGATACTCGAAAATTTGAATGACTTTGTCCTTCGTCATCAGACATTATTTCTACATCTGTGAACCAATGTTCACTAAGTTTATACTGCCATTGAAAGCCCGCATCAATTCTATCACCTCCATAAGCATTTTGAACTGACTTAGGGATATCAACAAATCTCAAGCGCATTATGGTACTGATTAGCCAATCTGATTGTTTATTGCCATATAAAAACACTCCACCTTCAATACCGTTGAGGTAAACGTACTCATTTTCAAAAAACATCATCGGAACATATGTACTGACAGTTGAATCACCATGTACGGTATCAAAAGGGATCGTAGCCATTCTTTTCAAGGCGGCAATACCCCACATAACTTCATGGTTATCATCTTCAGCAATGGTTGACTGCGAAACGAGACATAATGAGCAAATCAATGCAGGTAAGGGAGACATTTTAAAACTATTCACTGCGGCTAACTCAATAAACCAAAAAAAGCAGTATACCGAATGACCCCCTTAAAATAAATATTCAAATTACGGAAGCAAGATCTCTACAGGCGTTAAATTTCCTGAATCGAAGTCAAATCTATAAAAAATGACCCTACATTCAGTAGGATTAAGGAGTTAAGGTAAATGCAATTTATATGAACTAGGTTGCACATAAAATAACGAGGTAGGTTACATTATGAAATACTTAACTTTTTTTGCTTTTGCTCCACTCGCCTTTCATATACAAGCTGCACATATTATTGATCATTCTTCGATCGATTTATCTAGTGTAATTGTAGAAGCTAATAAAAAATCAAATTCAAGTACACAGTTAGCTCAAAGCTACAGTGAAATAGGCGATGTAAAACTCAACAATCAATCTTTCACTCGTAAACAACAACTTTTTTATGGTATCCCCGTTTATGGTTATTCAGTTGTTGTAGATAATGCATCTCAAGCCTTTCATAACACTATCGCTGGCGAAGTCGTTGTTGGCTTAGAAAGTGATATCGATTCAACAATACCTATGATTAACCAACAACAAGCAATCAGCATAGCGAGTACTTTTAACAACTCTAATAAAGTAGTCTACACTGCTGCCCCTAAATTTGTTTCTTCAACCCCAGATACCGCTCAATTAATGATTTGGCTTGATGAACAGCAGACCGCACATCTTTCTTATAAAGTTGATGCTAAACGTTTCAATGGTCAAACACCTTCAAGACCTATAACAATCGTTGACGCAAAAACTGGGCACGTTTTAGATTCTTGGGAAGGGATTGCCTTTCAAAAAGCAGAAGGCCCTGGTGGAAATACTAAAAGTGGTCGTTATTATTTTGGTGCTAACACTAAATTTGGTGGTTTTGACGTTGATAGTTATTGTCAGTTTGACAGCCCCACTGTCATTACTTATGACATGAAAAACCAACAATGGGGAGGTCAGGTTCATCGTTTCAATTGTCAAGTGAACAACTATCGTCAAATAAACGGAGCTTATGCACCGATGAATGATGCCCATTATTTCGGTCAACGTACTTTCGATATGTACGAAGAGTGGTTAAACACCCGTCCAATCAGACAGAAGCTCTCAATGAGGGTTCACTATGGAAGCAACTATGGCAATGCCTTTTGGGACGGTAGGCAGATGACTTTTGGTGACGGTAATAATTATATGTATCCACTTGCCACATGGGATGTTATCGCACATGAAGTCAGTCATGGCTTTACAGAGCAAAACTCAGGGTTAGAGTATCGTGGCATGTCTGGCGGGATGAATGAATCTTTTTCAGATGTTGCTGCTGCTGCTCTTGCACAATATGTTCATGGTGAGTTCAATTGGAAGATGGGTGAACATGTTATGAAAAATGCTTCCGCTATGCGCTATTTTATTGAGCCAGGTCAAGACGGGATGTCGATCGGCCATGTGAGTAAATATTATGATGGCCTTGACGTTCATCATAGCTCCGGCATTTTCAATAAGGCCTTTTATCACCTTGCAACAAGCCAAGGCTGGGATATCCAAAAAGCCTTTAAAGCTTATGCAGTTGCCAATCAACTTTTTTGGACTCCTCGCTCAACATTTCAGCAAGGTGCTGAAGGTATATGTAAAGCATCAGAAAAATTAGGCTATGATGGCCAGGCAGTTAGCAATGCATTTAATCAAGTTGGTATTTCGGTACATTGTGGTTCTGGGCAACCTTCACCAAGGCCTACCCCTTCACCAATCCCAAATCCAACGCCTCAACCTTCTCCTAATGGCGACGTGATTGAAATCACACTTGATAATCCAGTGCTGATCAATAACCAATCAAATGAGCAACGTTATATTTTAAGAAATGCTTCAATTAATGACCTTTGGGTACAAACAAATGGTGGAACGGGAGACGTCACACTCTACACAACAATAGAACGCCCAGTGTCGAGTTCAGATTACGATTGCATGTCTTCCGCAGGTGGTAATAATGAATACTGTGGTTATGGGGGCATTCAAGGTACTGATATTCAAATACTCATCACCGGAGCACAGAGCACAACCAATGCTTATATTGCTGTCAGTGAATCGATCTCATTCCCACAGGGGCCACAACAAGAACCTCATGATCTTTGCAGTGGACTGGGAGAATGGTCTTTAGATACCTATTATCCTGCTGGTTCATCAGTACAATATTGGGGTAATAAATTCACAACTGACTCTGATTCTTGGGGACAAAATCCATTCGGTGGTTTCTCAACATGGATTCACCAAGGTTTGTGTAATTAATCACTATGTAACACTCAGTGGATAGATTCAGGCCTGAACGAAAAGACAATGCCCTGACTCTGGGTCAGGGCATTGAATGAGCTTAACGTTTAGCCTTCATACTCCATTATTCGAAATACCATTGACTTCCATTAATATCAGCTTCAACAAGCCACGTTCTAGAATTCCATTTTAAAGCATTGTCGAGCTGATTTTTGAGCTGCCCATTTGACCATCGCCATTTTTGCGTGATGCTGTTATTACACAATTCCATCGTAATATAAATCCCCTTCTGGTCGAGGCACAGCTCCGGAGTCGCACGATTGATCAGCTGACCAGAAGAAGTTAACTTCCACTGTTGATTCTGCCCATAATGGCAACGCCAACCAAAAACATTAGAACCCATGCCTTTTTCGGTTTCCGCAACTTCTACATCTAAACACTGCGTTCGATCAGAAGTGTTCGTTTTAATTCGTTTCCATAAATTATCTTGGCTGCTATCTTGTGAGGAAGCTGTAAATAATGCTTTAACAACAGATGTCAGAGGCTGGTTATATCTAGCTGCTTTAGGTGCCTGTGTTTGCCAATGTTGAGGAACGGGTTGCGAAATATCCCACCGCCCCCACCCATCATAATAAGACTGAGCTTCTTCATTGGGTAATGGTGTCCATAAAAAATCAGGGTGGCGATTTTGATACCATTCACCGCCAATAACATTGCCATTGACATCCAATTCTAAATCATAGAAATAAGTTACTCTTGTCACACCATCGTAATTAGGGCTATCGGAGTTTCGATGGGTAGGGTTAGTCTCAACCATATAATCTACTGTCATTTTTACCCCCACGACATACTCTGCATTACTTGCTCGATATTCAGAAAATTTGTCATCACGGTAGTTTTGCAATGGTATAACAACTTCAGAAAGATTCGACGATGAGCGGTGAGTTTGAGGGTCAAAGTATTGGACTTGATAACCCAGTAATGGTTGATTCCAAACCTGATAATCAAAAGTTGCATCCATGATTAAACTACGTTCAGAAATTCCTAGCTGATTAAGAACGGAAAGATGCCAGCTGGCGGGGTTATTATCATGACAGTTTGGGTCAATAACACGACCATTGCTATCTTTTTCTGGGTTTTTAATGTTGCACCGTCCACCAATGAATTTCGAGTCGAAAGGGGCTTCAGCCCACAATAATGTCCCCAATGCTTTAATATCCGAAGGATAAAATTTTATTAATTCTCCTTTAGCATCAGGAACTAGCACTGTTTTTTGGGGACGAGGTAGCATATAAGCAGCGGCAGCCCACCCATGGCAAAGCCCCATCCAACGTTCAACGTGACCATTTGATTCATAATATGACCTACCTGAATCCCATGATTTCTTCGTCAAAGTAAACTCACCATCTCCAACAAGAAGATCGTATTTTTCACTCGGAGATAGATCATCACGCGAATTTCCTTGGTAATAATCGACTGGTTTATTGACATAACTAAAGTCGTAATACTGTTTCCAAGTTGATGCTCTGAGTTCTCTATCAGCATAACGCCATGCTGCAGCACCTGAATACAGTGGCCAGTAAGTATCGGACCACGGTTGAGAGTCTAAGCGTTTGACATTAGGTGTAGCCCTATCCAATTCATAAAGGTTACGAATTAATGATTGACCTAGATCAACTAACCGTGCAGGATCATCATTTCCTCTTCTAGCAGAAAGAGAGCGGGCTTCTCTGGGCTCTGCATTTCCAATAATTTTTTCTCTAACTTCATAGCGGTAAAACTCTAAATCCTCAATATCAGTTGACGGATTATCAGCACCATTTTTAACAGGAATAGCATCCATAGTTTCTTGCGGATTCTCTTGAAAAGCTTGCATAAAATCTTTTATGCTTGGTTCACTGGAAAGTGCGGTAAAAGAAGGCACCCAACAGAGTAAAGTTACTATCTTATTCATCTCAGCATTCCCTACTTACTTTGGCTATCAGAATTCCAAATATTCACTACTAACAATTCTCATTTAGGTTGAATGCAGGTGATGAATAAATCAATCAGTAGATCTGAGTAATTTTTAGAACTGTGAGAGCTTCTGACAAGAAAAATCAGCATTAATATGTTAAATAATTAAAGAAAAAAATATCAATAAAATTGGTTGTCTTAGGGTTAATCCATAAATTATATTTAGTTTTATTTTAACTCGTCAGTACAATTGAAGCGTAACTGAATTTAACTTACAAAAGTCGAACACATTGAAAGCATCAGAACTCAACATTATTCTCAGTCAATTACTCCAAGAGCAAGATCTAGATGTCGTAATGGGGGAAGAATGGCTGCCTGAGCGGTTAGAAAAAACTCAGATTTGTGGAAACATGCTATTTTTACATTTTGATAATGCACCAGAAGATCACCAAGGAGACGAAGAAGGACGTGGTTTTGTTACCCATGAAGTCAATCTTATCCGCTTGCGCTTATCTCAAATCCTTTATGAGAATTGTTCAAATTCATCAAAAATTGATGCATTATTAGCTTTATTTCTAATGGGACATGAATTAAGCAGTTCACGAATAGTGGAAATATTAGAAAATAGTTCAGTTAATGATTAATACAGTATTGCCCTCTGAGTCAAAGAGCCTCTGTTTAAACCTGAACATACCTCAATCAAAGTGAATGTTCATACTGCAGTTAAAGGCAATTAAACTTATTTTCATATGGTTAATGAAATACATCAACAGAAATCTTGAGATTTCTTTAATCCGATACCATCTTAATAGAAATACATCATTAGGTACTGTCTATGTTCAACAAGATTACTTCTATTTTTAAACAATTAATAGACGATTCAGAGCTGAATAAATCTCCAGATATTTCCCCTAATTTAGCCATTGCCTGCTTATTGTGTGAAGTAGCTGGAGCAGATCATCATATTGATAATAAAGAACTTAATATACAACATAGCTTACTTAAAAAACTACTTTCATTAAGTGCGAAGGAAACAAACTGCTTGCTAGAAAAAGCACAAACAGTTTCAAATAATTCGACATCTTTATATGCCTTTACTTCACAGTTGAGAGCACTTTCTCAACAAACTCGTTACGAACTTATAAAAAGCATGTGGGACGTCGCTTATGCAGATGGACATCTCGATCCCATTGAAGAAGCCGTTATTCGTAAAACAGCAGAACTTCTTTATGTTGACCATAGTGAGTTCATCCGAGCAAAACTTCAATCTGATCGTAATATTAATAAGTAAAACGTTAAATTATTGCAGAACTTTAGTAAAGAAGAGTTAAAATTTAATCAAAAAGAGTCACAGCATAGTAAGAGCTAATTTTGCCAAATTATAAGCGTCAACGTAACCGGAGTGTTGACGCCCTTCCCAGACAATACCCTTTCCTTCTTGTGCCGCTCGATGGCCAATGCGTTTATCCTTAAGACGATTCTGGACTCGATAAAGAGTGGCTAAATTAATAAACTCAGTAAAGGGCAGTTCTATTCCTTTATTTTGACATTCTTTTATTAAGATTTGGTCGTCACGGCCCCATGAGGCATATATCTTGTTCCTACCACCAAAATTTTTAACCATGGATTTGAGCACTTCTTCCAATGCTCTGCCTTGCTTTTCGATTTTACGTGGTGTGATGCCTGTTAGTTCAACACAAAATAACGATATTTCATCTCGCTCAGGCCTAACATAATATTGTGCACGCTTAACAATCTCACTACTGGATAGATCAATTTCCGCAAGCCCTATTTCAATGATTTCACCCGTACGGCCTACACCATTTTCACTCCAACAACACATTTCTAAATCGAAGCAGACAATGCGGTTATGATTCATAAATTGACCTAATACAAAAGTAAACTAAGATTGACATATGGTACCTTAACTAATGACTAAACTCGAATTTCTTCGATGAATTAATCACCAATTGATACAGAATTCCGTCCATTCTCTTTACAACAATACATCTGTTTATCCATTTTATGGTACAGAGTGTCAAACTCTTCACCTTGATAAATAACAGCACCAATACTTAATGAGCAGAAGATAGGTTTTTTATTATATAAAAATGAAGAATTTGCAATGCTTTCCCTAATCTCTTCTAAATAAGACTGTAGCTGCAACTTATCGGAAAGTTGTGAGATAATACAGAATTCATCGCCACCAGAGCGATAAAGTTTATCCTCTTCTAGCAATTTCTCAACGATAAGTCGAGTAACATGAATAAGTACTTCATCGCCAGCTAAATGACCATAAGTATCATTAACTAATTTAAAGTGGTCAATGTCGAAACCTATTAATGCAAAATCATTCTTTTGTTGTACATGACGTTTCAGATCGTCATTAAATATTCGTCGATTGTATTGTTGCGTGAGCGGATCTCTTTCTGCCATCCATTGTAATTCTGATGTTTTATTATCCAACATAACAGAGAGTCGTTCTTTTTCTCGAGACTGAAACTTGATGATGTAAGCAATTAAGCAAGCAATGAAAAAGCCGGAAATAGCAATGGAATAAACTGCAGACCTCTCCCAAGTCAAGAGTGTTTCAGAAATTTTAAAATCAATCTGCCACTCCCTGTTAGGCAATACTACTTTTCTACTGATGCTCTCCCCATCAATTTCATCCCAATCACTACTCTTAAACAACAGTGGATCATCATATGCATCAAAACCCAGGTCTTCAACTTTCAATGACATTTTCATTTCACTGGCTGTTTTAGTAACCAGATCTCTAAAATAAATATAACTACGAAGTACACCCACAACTACACCTAGAAATTCATGAGAATCGTAGCTAAATACCGGATGGTAAACAAGGAGACCACTCTTGCTGACCGATTTATCATATCCATCTTGAAGTAAACGAAGTTTATCTGAAATATTAGGACGCTCATGGGTAATGAGGTCGTTTAAAACTAAATCAAACCGTTCACGTGAAGAATAAAAACCTAACAAAGACAGGTTTTCATCAGTTTTTGGATATATATCCGACAAAATAAATAAAGGCTTATTATCTGGTAGAATATTTCCTATTACTTTCTTGCCTGTTGAGGTTATTGTGAAGATTTCAAAGTCAGGATTCACTGCTTTGATATCCTCTACACTGGATTTAACCTGATCATACTCAACGCGCTGAAGCCATTGTAGAGCAATCAAACTATTTGAATTTTCAACCACTTGTTTTGCATAAAAAGGAAACTGCTTCCAGTAACTTTTATCCACTGCATGAAAAAAATTCGCACCGACTCCGATAAACGCCAGATCGTTTTCAATTGCGTTTTGAAGCGCGTCAGCCTGATGATCAGCCATCGTATTCAGTATCGTTCTTGTGTACCTATACTGAATCTCACAAACTGCCATAAGCACACCGATGGTTATGATTAATACTGCCAAAAAGCCTAAAAAAGGGGCTAATGAATGTCTGAAAAAAGTGTTTTTAATTGTGTTAGTTATCATTTATTAGTCCACACCCATAACACTTTCAAATCATCAATTGTTTTATAAATAACCTTTACTTACGAGAAAAAATCAAATAAATCATTTATTTTATCGTTCTTTGATGATTTTTCATGCTGTTCATGAGCTATATCGACGAATTATTACAGCCTTAAAGCTTGAATATGCTAACATTCATCATCATTTTAGTATCTAACTTAATTAAAACGCTAAAGTCGATGAAACGTATTTCTAATTTAGTGTTGTGTTTGAGCAGCGCTAAACTCACGAGCCCAACAAACATAAATGGGTAAACCTAGAAAGTGAATCGTCTTCGTTAGTTCCGATACTTAACATCAATGAATCAATAAAAGAGTAAAATGTCATGAACATTGATTTGAACCTCATTCCACATACTTTCGATATGCTCCATGCAGGCCTCGCAGCTTCTGCCCTATTACTTCTTCTTTGGTTAGTCGCTCGAAAACCTAAAGTCATCGAAAAAACAATAGAAAAGCCTGTAGAGAAAATCATCGAGGTTGAAAAACCAGTCGAGAAAATCGTCGAAGTTGAAAAGGTTATCGAAATCGAGAAAGTGGTCGAAAAAGTTGTTGAAGTCGAATCTAAGTTGGCAACCGCTTCTACTGATTCAGCAATGCAGTTACTGACTTTAATGCAACAAGAAGCACGTCTGATTGATTTCTTAAAAGAGGACCTGACTGCATTTTCTGATGAAGAGGTCGGAGCCGCAGCCCGCGTTATTCATTCTGGTGGTCAAAAAGTCTTAGGTGATTATGTCACTCTTGCTCATATTCGTAACGAAGAAGAAGAAACACGCATTACCATCGAAGAAGGCTTCAACGCTCAAGAAGTTCGCTTAACTGGCAACGTTACGGGACACGCACCTTTTACCGGCACATTGATTCACAAAGGCTGGAAAGCAACATCGATGAACTTACCTAAATTAGCAGAGAATTACGACGCAAGTATCATCGCACCAGCTGAGGTTGAATTGTGATGAGTAATACACAAGCCGTCAATGATGAAGGACTAGAAAATATGGCACCTAAATATAGCGTAGGTATCGACTTAGGCACCACACACTGTGTTCTGTCTTTTGTTGATACCCAAGACGAAAATGCACGCGTACAAGTGATGCCTATTCCTCAACTTACTGCTCCAGGAACGGTAGAAAATCGCAGTCAATTAGGCTCATTTTTATATCAACCTCATGAGCATGAAATGAGTCCACAATCTCGAGTTTTACCATGGTCAAGTGAGCCCACCGCGCTAGTAGGTGCCATCGCGCGTAATCTAGGCGCAAAGACTCCTATTCGTTTAATATCAAGTGCCAAGTCTTGGCTCTGTCACGCAGGTGTCAATCGTCGTGAGGCATTTTTGCCTGCTGGTAGCCCTGAAGAAGTCGAGAAAGTATCACCACTTCGTGCCACAGAATTGTATCTAGAACATTTAAAAGAAGCCTGGAATTATGAGCACCCTGAGCATTGCCTCAGTGAACAAGATATCACTATTACTGTTCCTGCTTCCTTTGATCCTGCTGCAAGAGACCTAACGGCTGAAGCGGCTCGCAATATTGGATTTGTTCATCTCACGCTTTTAGAGGAACCTCAAGCCGCCCTTTATAATTGGATTGATAATAGTAATGACAAGTGGCGCGAAGAAGTTGAAGTGGGTGACATTGTGCTGGTTGTCGATATCGGCGGGGGGACCACCGATTTATCTTTAGTCGAAGTGACCGAAGATAATGGTAATCTAAGTCTCAATCGAATTGCTGTTGGCGAACATATTCTCCTCGGTGGAGACAATATGGACTTAGCGCTCGCCTATCGCCTAAAAATGAAACTCGCGCAAGAAGGTAAAGAGCTTCAGCCATGGCAAGTTCAAGCCATGATGCACGCATGCCGAGATGCAAAAGAAGACCTTCTAAATGATGCTGACCTTCAGTCTGTACCTATTGTTGTCCCTAGCCGTGGTTCTAAATTACTGGGTGCCACTCTTAAAACTGAGCTGACTCAAGAAGAAGTACAGCAAACTCTTGTTGACGGCTTCTTTCCTTCTGTGTCGATAACTGAACACCCGATTCATCGTAATCGCGGAGCATTAACACAAATGGGTCTGCCTTATGCACAAGACGCCGGAATTACACGTCACATTGCAGGCTTTCTCTCTAAGCAAGCGAATGCTCTGAACTCTGACAAAAGCAAAGAGACCAATGTCGGTCAAGATTTTAATCCTTTCGCTAATATGCCAGGAATGCCTGGTTCAGAGCCCACCGTATCTGCTGACTTCATTAAGCCAACAGCTATACTGTTCAATGGCGGCGTATTAAAATCTACTCTTCTTGCTTCCCGTCTAGAAGATACCATCAATGAATGGTTGCTTGAAGCTGACGCAGAGATGGCAAAACCTCTTACCGGTGTTGATCTTGACCTTGCTGTGGCAAATGGTGCTGCTTACTATGGAGCAGTGCGAAGAGGCCAAGGCGTCCGAATTCGTGGTGGTATCGCTTCTGCTTATTATGTCGGCATCGAGAGTGCCATGCCTGCAATCCCTGGCATGGCTCCCCCAATGGAAGCACTTTGTGTGGCTCCTTTTGGCATGGAAGAAGGTTCAAGTGTTGATGTCCCAAGCCAAGAGTTTGGTCTGATCATTGGCCAACCAGTAAACTTTCAGTTCTTTGGCTCTACCGTCCGTCGTGAAGATATTGCAGGAACTCATCTCGATTATTGGTCTCCCGAAGAACTGGAAGAGCTTCCAGAAATTCAAGTGACTCTTTCTGCCTCTGAAGGACGACGTGAGGGAGAAGTCGTTCCTGTCACACTTGCTTCAAGAGTTACGGAACTTGGCACACTTTATTTAGAAGCAATTGCCTCAGACAATGGGCAAAAATGGCATGTAGAATTTGATGTTCGTGATGATGCAAGCGGTCATTCAAATAATTCATAATGAAAGCTTCAACGGCACCTTCCCGGTGCCGTTTTTAATACTAAAAGGTTTGTTAATACAAAAAGGTTTTTATGACACCTCCTCGTTTTCTTGTTGGTATTGACCTTGGGACTACCAATACTGTTGTGGCTTATTGTGAGCTTACTAATAACCTCTCACAGTCCAACGTTTCTATATTTGAAATCGATCAATTAATTGGTCCTGGTGAAGTAGTGCGCAAACCCTTATTGCCCTCCTTTCGCTACCATCCAGCAAAAGAGCAGGTTTCACCTTCGGACCTGACTCTCCCGTGGGAAAATCAGCCCGTCAAAGGAGACATCCAGCACGTCATTATCGGTGAATGGGCAAGAGAACTAGGAGCAAAAGTTGAGGGCCGTCAGGTATACAGCGCCAAGAGTTGGTTATCACATAATGCTGTTGATCGCCATTCTGCTATCCTGCCGTGGGCAAGCGCACAGGATGTCGAAAAAGTATCACCGATTGTTGCTAGTAGCAGTTACTTAAATCATATCCGTCAAGCGTGGAACTATCGTAACCCAAGCAATAAATTAGAAGATCAAGAGGTGGTTATCACCGTACCCGCCTCATTTGATGAAACAGCACGACAATATACCCTTGATGCTGCCGAGCTTGCTGGTTTAAGAAATATTGTTTTATTGGAAGAGCCGCAAGCGGTTTGCTACGACTGGTATACACGCCACCAAAACAGTGCAAACCAAGATTTAATCAATAACCCTCTCATTCTTGTTTGTGATGTAGGTGGGGGGACAACTGACTTAAGCTTAATCGAAGCACGCTTTACTGACCAAGACAAGTCCAATGGTAATAATCTCGCCCTTAACCGGATTGGCGTAGGCGAACACTTAATGTTGGGAGGCGATAATCTAGATCTGGCGTTAGCCCATCTAGCTGAAAGTCGCTTTGATCATAACAAAAAGCTAACAGCAGCTAACTTAACTAAACTGATTCAGCAGACTCGAAGCGCAAAAGAAAAATTACTTGCCATTCACTCACCAAATGAAGTTAAAATTACCATGTTAGGTAGTGGTTCAAAGCTTCTAAGTAGTACTAAAAGTATTACGCTGTTCAAGGATGAAGTGCATCAAATCGCTTTAGATGGTTTTTTTCCTCTGTCCAAGTTTAACGAATTACCCAGCAGACGACGCAGCGCAGTTGTTGAGTTCGGTCTGCCTTTCGCCTCTGATCCTGCTGTCAGTAAACATATTGCAGAATTTTTAAACCAACACCAACAAGTCTCACGCGCAGCTTTAGGCATTGAGAACAATGAACAAGATGCTATCCCCGTCGCTTTATTATTAAATGGTGGTGTTTTTAACAGTGAGCTTATCACTGAACGAATGACAGAACTCCTCTCGAGTTGGCGCGGTGAACCGATCACGATTTTGGATAACCCTCACCCTAATTTATCTGTCGCTTTTGGTGCTGTGGCATTTGCTAAAGCACGACATGGTTCGCATTTAAAAATCGGTGGTGGCTCGGCACGTTCCTATTTCTTACATCTACAACAAAAAAGCCAATCACCGCAAGCGCTTTGTTTACTTGCAAAAGGGACAGAGGAAGGTCATGAAATACGCCTAAGTGGACGTCGTTTCTCATTAACACTGGGTGAGCCAGTACGATTTAATTTACTGACTTCTATTCATGACACTCTAAATCAAAGTACTCCAATTAAAAATGGTGAAATGTTTAATGTAGAGCCGGATTTGTTCACTCCTCTCCCCCCCTACATAACCACTCTTGAAGGTGAAGGTCTTCAACTTGAGGCTAATCAAAAAGAGCGAGTTGAGGTTCAACTCGCTTGTAAACTAACAGAAGTAGGCACATTAAATATGGAATGTGTCAGCACTCTAGATGACAATAAACGTTGGAAACTTGAATTCGAAGTGCGCAATCAGGAGTTGGATGAGCATGATACTTTTCAACTTCCCCCTCGCCTCAGTGAATGTAAAGCACTTATCTCACGCCTTTATAGCGGTAATAAAAAAAGTGCTGAAACATCAGAAATAAAAACATTAACAAAGTCCCTTGAGAAAAAATTAGGTAAAAGAGATGAGTGGGATTTTGTCACCCTTCGTCAGCTTTTTGATGCCTTTGCACAAGGAAGAAAACGTCGCCGTCGCTCTGAGCCACATGAAAAGAACTGGCTAAGGCTTACTGGTTTTACTTTAAGACCTGGCTTTGGTGACCCGACTGACTCATGGCGTATAGAACAAATTTGGCCGCTTTATCAACAAAATATCCAATTCAAAAATCATCAAGGCTGGACTGACTGGTGGGTATTTTGGCGTCGTATTGCTGGCGGTTTAAGCCAAGAACAGCAAGAAACAATATTGGCTGATATTGCAAAATACTTACACCCCGGAGCGATGAAAAACCCACAATCAGCAAAATTTGCTCAAGATATGGGCTATGAATCCATGGTACGTTTGTCTGCTTCACTGGAACACTTAGAAGTAGAAGATAAAACGCTACTAGTCACATGGTTCTTAAGTAAAGCGATGAATACCAGTCAGTTTTTGCAAGCTCACTGGTGGGCAATAGGTCGCTTGGCATCTCGTACTCCTTTGTACGGAAGTCAGCACAATATTATTCCGAGAGAACAAGTTGAACAGTGGCTGCCAAATATCTTAGAGCAAAACTGGCAAAAAGAACCAATGATTGGCTTTGCTGCCGTTATGATTTGCCGTAAAACTGGTGACCGTCATTGCGATATTGCCGATGATTTACGTGAAATTGTGCTGCAAAAATTGAAGCAAAGTAAAGTTCCAGATTCTTGGATCTCAATGGTTAGAGAAGTAAAAGTTCTTTCTCAACATGACTCAAAGCGTATTTTTGGTGATACATTGCCGAGTGGCTTAACTTTAGTCAATGCTTCTACGAATACTTTATAGCCCTCTTCAGGTAATCGTTACCGAAGTTTAAATAATATACCTTGAAGTTATATAAATAGCTTCAAGGTGTATTGAAAAGTTCAAATAACTTTAATATAACTATATAAGCTAAGTAACATTCTTAAAACGTGATTGTTTTAACAAAAATAATGTAAACGTCTCAATTCCTTTGCCTAGCATAGCGCTTTTTTTTATTTCTAACCTAATATTGACATAAGCACTCGCTATTAAATGCTTGTTCATTGTAGAATCATTGCGTTAATATCCTCAACCATATCGAGTAATTTAACACTGCAAGCTCGCTTTAACTTAGGCCGTTGATTTCTGAACAATTCACATGAATCAAGATAAATTTACTAACATATACCGTTTACCAGGTTCGCTGCAAATCCGAATTGCTAAATGGCAAAAAACTTTCCGTGGTACTTCCGATTTAGTTCTTCACCAAGTACTAATGGAACGTAATCGTCAATTTAAAAGCACCAAGTTTTTACCTAAAGGTTGGTGCATAACCCCTATCGAAGAGAACGACATTACTATCACGCATCATGGTAATTACATTCAGACGGTTATGAGAACAATGGTTGACAGAAAAGTTTCTTATAAGCGCCTCTTCTTATCAAAAATGGATAAAAATAAGGCAGAAAAGGCTCTACGCGAGTACAAACTTGAATGGATCAGAAAACATAACCAAATAGCTAAAAGGTATAATCAAATTAAGAAAAAAGAATACCTCTATTTTGCTAGGGAAGAGGAAGAGACACTTTACCCTTCTATACCCAAAGTAGAGTTCGACAAAGCACTCTGGAACAGACTTGTGATTTCACAATTTGGCCCTGAAAAAAAATATAACAACCCACATTATGTACGCAAAGCTGTTTTTTGAATAGTTAACCTAGAATTAATCTCAGAACTTTAAAAATAATAAGTATTGAGTCAATGTAGAGGTACTATCAAGTTAGTAAGGGGCTCTGTCACCAAATTCTGCCTCTTTGTAGATGTCTGCTAGTGACTTTTTTCCCTGACCTTGTTTGATATAGGGATGCTCAGAATTGCCTTGGAACTCTTGCTCACGTAGAGCAGCTTCGTGATCTTTTGCCGATTCGACGAACTCGGAGTTAGCTAGGGCTTCTTGGCGTAAACGGTTTACTCTTTCAAGGGTTTCCCAAAACATAATTCACCTCCAGACGATGAACTGTACATATATACAGTATTGTTTAATGTTACCTTTCAGTCAACATAACTGGGAATATAAATTTTACCTTTACTTTTAAATTAACCTACAAATAATTGCATAATCAGTTTACAAAATAAAAACAAATTCTTGCTAATATTTTCACTAACTTGTTAGCCATTTTTTGATCTTGGTTAAAAAACAACACACTTGCTTACGTTAACTAATCAGCCCATTGCTATTATTTAAACTATCACCACATCGTCCTAATGCATCACTGGCTTGTGGTAATGAATTAAAGAATCCTTTTAATTCAGCCACATCTATTCATATCAACATGCAATATCCAGTTGATTACCTTTAACACCATTGACACGAAACCAGCCTGCGATACTAAACCTCTCTGAATTAGTAGGCAGTACCTCATGTGGAAAACGTTCGGAGAAAAACACGAACAAGCGCCCTGCTTTAGGTGGAATAGTTATTAATTTGTTATCAGCGAGATCATAGACAACAAGTTCACCAGCATCTTCTTCATTCCAGTTGTCATTGAGATAAAAGACCGTCGTTAACCTTCGATTTTTATTTCCCTGAAAGCTATCAAGATGTTTCTGGTATAAATCACCTTTTTCATATTTTGCAAAGTGTGCCTCATACTCAAATAAGCCGAGATAAAAGTTACGATTTACTTCTAATCTGACTGTTTCCATTTTATCCAAAAATTCATGAACAGGTCTGCCCATTGCTTCATTCAACCATTGAATTTTATCACTTCGAATTGATTCAAGCCTCATCGCATCATCACTTCGACCAATTCGAGCTTGTTTCCATTTTTCAGGAATACATTCTCGTAAAGCACAAACCTCCTGATGAGATAAAAAGTCATCCCAAATATAGTAACCATATGCTGATAAACCTTCGATCAATTTTTCCATATTATTTTACTCGTTCAATTGAATATGAATGGACTTATAAAAGAAATATGTATCTAGGACAATTGCAGTTTTTAATCGATACGATAAATTTTGAATTAACGGTAGTATTTAAAAGAGTTTCTCATATAACAGAAAGTATAAGTTTGCTGTGAATTGGCTTAAAATTATAAAATTTAAAAGATTTCTTTTTCTTTTCACAGAATAGTATTTATCTGTTTCTTACTGATATAATGAGGAAAAATCAAAAAATACTTTGCTAATGGATTACATCACTCTTTCTAGAATCAGTTTAAAGCACCTTACTGCCTTGCATATGCTCCTAACCACTCATAGCGTAACATTAGCAGCAGATCAACTGTGTGTTACCCCCTCAAGTGTAAGCAAAACATTAGGACAACTTCGTGTGATCCTCAAAGATGAATTGTTTTATAGAGATGGTTCCCAATTGGTACCTACGCCTTTTGCACTTAACATCGGTCCTTCTGTTCATGGCATTCTTTCAAGCATGAACGGTTTGCTCTACCAAGGCTCCTTTAACCCTGCTTATTTTCAAGGTAGCTTTTCTCTTGCTATGCGAGAAAGTACTTTTGAACTCTTTGCCCCAATGATAAGTAACCTTTCTCAACAAATAGGTAATAGCGCCAGTTTAAATATATATTCGAAACAAGAAATGAGCTTTGACGCACTTTTACGCGGCCAAATTGATTTTATGCTCTTACCTCACGATATAAGCCAACCAATTTTTAAGCATAAAGACTTAATATGGCAAAAAATTTTGGAAGATGAAATGGTCTGCCTTATGGGAAGGCATAATCCACTAGCCCAAGAAGATTTAACGATTGAAAATTACCTTTGCGCTAGACATATTGGCATTATAGATAAAGATCTCTCCAAACCATTTTTTGAGCAAAATCTAACACAATCTTACTCTAATAGAAATATTGCTATACAAGTCGCTGATTTCGGTGCTGCTGCAGTCATGTGTCATCATTCTGATTTCTTATTTACTTGTTCTAAAATGTGGGCAAATAAAGCGATACAAGCGAACGGTTTATCGCAGAAAACGCTCCCCTTTAATTATGGTAAAGCAGCATATAGCTTAGTTTGGAATAAGACGAGTTTAAACAATCCAGCACTAACCTGGCTTCAAAAAAAAGTTCTTGACACTTGTAAAGTAATTGATGGTTGTTGTGAATAATTAAGGCTATCTGAAATGGAGAGAGCAAACTAGTATTTAAATAATTTATCTAACTTGTAATTACTTTTTAACTATCAGTGGCTACAAAAAATTTAAGCTAGGGGCGATATTAAGCAATGTAGCGAAGTAGATTCCCCACCGAGTACTTTAGACCACTAAACTAGTGGCTTTATACCAATCGAATATTGTATTTATGGAGGTGCTTGTAATTTTAAATTAATTTATAATAGCTAACATCCATACGATATCCGCAGTGGGTTCACTCCTTTTTAAGCCAAACAACGTTGTTGTTTTTGTTGAATTCCAGTCTTGCTGTTTAAAATTTTTCAACACCTATTCACTTACAGTTAATTCCATCAGTTATACAGGTACAGTTTTACTGGTGATTACAACTCTGTAGAAACCTAACCAGTTAATTACATAACAAGTTATCTAGACTCCTATAAATCTATAAACACTCTCCAATGTTTTATTCATAAAACAAATAAAAAATCATAAAGAAGAAGTTAGAGCTATAGGATACTCATCTATCACCTATGCCACTAATGAAAAAAACAAAATCATCAATTTCCAGTTTGGAAATACCAATTTCACACCTTGAGATACTTAGCAAAATCAAACACAAGATATTGATAATAAAGAAATTAGATTTTCAATACACAAAAATGGGGGCTTAATCAATAACTGCACATGTCAGAAGCAATTTAATATTGACGTTTTTTTATAAAAGCTGATTATATATTAACAACTAAAACTCTAGTTATTTGCTCTAAGGCTAATTTAGAGATAACTTAATGTGTTTTGAGTCTTTTAATCACATTAACAGCAAGCATTCTGGGCTTAATTAGCTAACTTCAATGTCTTAGTTATTTATTAGTTTTGTGATTTAATATATAAGGCATTGGCAATGAGGGTAACCTTTTGATACAAACGATGAGCACTGACAATCCCGTTACTTATTCAGATTTTCTTAAGATAGTTGAACAGCGATGCATAAATTTGATTGATATCTTTAGTGAAGGCTTTTTCTATATGGACGAATCAGGAAAAGTCATTTTACACAATCATGAATTTTATAAACAATTCGGCCTTGAATCCGGACAAATAGACTTTGAACATTGGTTAAATTTAGTTCATCCGTTAGATAGGCTCGACTTCTCTAATAAGGTTGAACATCATATTTCCACTGATCAAGTACGTGATATCGCTCTTTATCGAGTCCGTAAAGCCAATGGTCAATATATTTGGTTGGAAGGTATTGCCGTTACTCATAAAACCCACCTCGGACACTATATGATTGGTATTCACCGTGATATTTCCGAACGCAAGCTTATGGAAAGTTATCTTCATAGGGTCGCTTTCCATGATAATGCATCTGGTGTTCCCAATCGAGCATGCATGCTGCTCGATATTACCAAGCTTTGTAACACTAATAAATCTAATGTTTCCATTATTTACATTCAAATTGTAAATGTAAAATCGTACTTCAATCAATACGGCAGTGAGCTCGTCAATGAGTTGGTAGAAAAATTACTCGTTACACTCAGTGATCAACCTTTACCAAATACTCAAGTGTATCGTGTTCAAGATGATAGCTTTGCATTGCTAATTAGAGACATTTTATCCACTGATACTCTTACAACTTATGCATGTCGTATTAAACAAGACTATTCAACTGCGGTAAAAGAAGCAGGATTTCATTTAGGTGGTAATATCAGTATTGGTTTATACCCGTCGATAAATTTAGGTCATCCTGCAGAAGAAAATCTACAAAAGAGTGCACGTACTTGCCGCTATGCTCAAGAGAAAGCGCCGAATAGTATTGCTGTTTATAGCCTAAATACACAAATGGCTGTTGATCGGCACTTTTTCATTAAACAAGGCTTACAAGATGCCCTAGATAAGCAAAGCTTGAGTGTTAAATTCCAACCTATTATCTGCTCTAAATCAGGAAGTATAACCAGCTTTGAAACTCTTGTCCGATGGAATAGTGAGGAATTTGGTGAAATCTTTCCCGATGAGTTTATCCCTGTCGCAGAAAAAAAAGGGTTAATCATGGAGCTTGGATATCAAGTTTTCACTCAAGCGTGCCACTTCATAAAAGAGTATCGCAAGCGTCACAAAACCCAGGTTCGTATAAATGTTAACGTATCCGCTTTACAGCTTCTTAAAAGTGAGTTCCCAACTAACATTAAGCATATTGCCGATAGCATAGAGATAGAGCCGCAAGCAATTATTCTTGAACTAACCGAAACATTTATCTTAGACAATAATCAAGCAGCTATACAGGCTTTAAATACCCTAAATAAACTTGGTTTCGCACTATCTCTTGATGACTTTGGAGCTGGCTACAGTTCACTTCATTGCTTTTTTGATCTACCAATGACACAAATAAAAATCGATAAGTCCATGGCATGGAAGGCCTTGAACAACTCACTTTCATTTAAGTATTTACACTTTTTAATTGATATGTGCCAAGAACAAAATATCGAAGTGGTTATTGAAGGTGTGGAAAATGAAGACATGTATCAGTTCTTCAAAAGAATGAAGGCCGATTTACTACAAGGTTATTATTTTTCAAGCCCTATTTCCCCTATCAAAGCTATTGAATTTATACCCGATCAAGCCTTCAAGAGCTAATACAACGATTGAGAAAACGAGCTATGTACCATAAATATCTTTAACACCGTCGCTAAGTTATCTTCTAGGTACTTAGCGCCGTATAAAATGACTATTTTAACCGTTCCAATATGATATTTTGATCAAGATTTCCTTGAAAATCAGTGTAGTCAAGCCCTACATCAAAGATAAAATTTGTTAATAGTTTCCTAACGCACTTAATTAGTAACTCGGATTGCCAAGGTTTCTCAAAATAATGATCAATACCTGCTAAATTAATTGCATTAATAGTGTCGTTATGTGTAGCTTGCCCTGTCAATAGCACCTTACGTGTATGGATATAACGAGTATCATTTGCTATTGATGCTAACAACTCTACCCCAGTTTTACCTGGCATAACATGGTCAGAAATAACCAACGCGATCATTTGTCCATCACTATCAAGTTCATCCATTAACTCAATTGCTTCATCAGCAGACTCACAGTCTTCAATATTTACCCATGAATCAAAGCATTGTAGATCTTGAAGAACTGCTCTCAATACTTCTCTTTGATCATCAACACATATTAAATTTAACTTATCCATACTTACCCTCAACTGGCAATTGAATCCTAAATACCGTTTTGTCCGGATCACTCTTCACTGTAATTGAACCTTGGCAGCCTAATATAATACGTTTTACAATTGATAGGCCCAACCCTAAACCAAACGACAATCCTCCTTTCTTAGTTGTAAAGTTAGGTTGAAAAATTTTATTTTTAATCAACGGATTAATCTCGTCACCATTATTAGCGATAGTAATCAAGATAGCGCTTTTACTTTTTTTCGTTTTGATCTTAATACATGGTTCTTTATTATTTTTTAAGACATCACACGCGTTCTTAATCAGATTAACCCAGACTTGTACGAGCTCTGTTTGAGAGCCCCAAAATGCGGGCAATTCATCAAAGTCACAAAGCACATTGATGAGACGAAGTTCCCCTTGAAGTAAAATTAACGCTTGGTTTATTGACTCATTTAAATCGAAATAGGCTTCCGTTTCTGTGTCTGCTCTGCCGAGCTGCTTAACGGACTGAACAATGCCAACGGTATGGTGTGCAGCCATACGCAAATCATGTAAATCACGTCCAATCTGCCAATAATGGATAGCTTCTTGAGGATTTATCAGCCAATTTTCATCAGGCTCGTTGTCAGGTACCGCTCGTGCCAGTTCCCTCGCAATGCTTTTTGGCAGATCGTAGCGCTGTTCAAAATCACGCCCACGAGAGCGAACCTGTTTTGATGTAAGAGTCTGGCCTGTTAAAAGTCCAAAATCAAAAAACTGACTTGCACTTGGATTTACTTTTTCAAGCAGCTCAAAAATGATTGACTCCAATCGTTCCGATTTGCTGCTCACAACACCAATCGTATTATTAAGTTCATGAGCAAGGCCTGCAGCCAGTTGGCCTAATGTTGTCATTTGCTCTGCTAGATGCAGCTTTTGTAATACTTTTTCTTTCGCTTTCGCCTCTTGCGCGACACGACGTTGGCGGTATGAAAGCTCGCTGACAATAACAGGCATAAATTGAGCATTCAAAGGGCCAAAGATGCCAGGCTCAAAAGCCGGTGTAAGGCGATCAATCCAAGCCAACTTTGCATCCGTTTGGGCAATCACCGTAGATGATGCGACCCATGAGCCAGAGAAGAAACTATGAACACCAATGAAAGAGCCAGCAGAAGCAGAAAACACTTGGATTTGCTTTTTGTTCTCATCAAGTAAATAGCCATTGAGCTCTCCTGAAATGACATAATATAACCTATCATTACACTGCTCTTGATTAAGTAGAATCGTCCCTTTGGTTATCGAGATACGTCTTTCCGTCTCATCAAAGTAACGTTGAACAAGTCTATCTAATTGGTCTTCCTGCATAAGTTATACAATCCGTTCTATAACATGTAAAAGCCATACCATGACAAAGCTCAACACGACTCCAACTAGGCCTATCACAATCCCCACTTTAGCCATTTGATGACTTTGAACTTGCCCTGTTGCATGAGCGAGCGCATTGGGTGGCGTACTGATCGGTAGCGACATGCCGAGTGATGCGGCAAAGGTTACAATTAAAATCAAAGTGACTTCTCCTCCCAAAGGTGCTAAAGAAGTCATTGACGAGCCAAGAGCTGCCATAATTGGCATAAGCAAATTGGTCGTAGCGGTGTGAGACATAAAGTTCGCCATAAGCAGACATAACATCGACGCGCCGACCAACACAACATAAGGAGAAAAGTCACCAAAGGGAATACTGCTCACAACCAAACGGGCCAAACCTGTTTGATCAAGAGCTAAACCAAGCGCAATACCACCTGAAACTAACCATAAAACATCCCAAGATATTTTTTTCAAATCTTCCTTGTTAATTATTCCTGTGAGTGAAAATATAGCAACTGGAATCAATGCCACCGTATATGCATTCATCCCATGTGTCGATCCCATTAACCACAATAAGATGGTGCCAACAAAAGTAATATAGACAACGATCGCTTTAGGAGTTTTAAGAAATTTACTTTTGATATCAAGGTCAAGGGTTTGTGTTTCAGACTTGTAAAGGCAAACCATGAGGAACCAAGCGAAAGCCATCATCACAATGACAAATGGCACTCCAAAAGCCATCCATTCACCAAAGGATATAACGTTATCCCCAGTTAAGTATTTTAGAGCAATGGCATTAGGTGGCGTACCAATCGGTGTACCAATACCACCGATATTTGCCGCAACAGGAATACACAAGGCAAAAGCAATTCGGCCTGGATCATGGGGTTTAAATACTGCCACTACCGGCGCCAAAATAGAGAGCATCATCGCGGTTGTTGCTGTGTTTGACATAAACATTGAAAATGTCGCCGTAATCAACATCAAACCAAGCATGACATATTTCGGATCCTGACCAAAGGGTTTGAGCAACACTCGCGCAAGGTTGACATCTAAACGATATTTTGACGCTGCCATCGCTAGAAAGAAGCCACCTAAAAAAAGCATGATTATCGGGCTGGCAAAGGTCGCCATGATTTCGTTGTATTTGAGCAACTCACCAAAGTGCGGGGAACCAGACTCGGTACGTGCTAAACCAATCCCTTTATCAGACAACAGTAACAACTCAAGTACAATGATAACAACCGAAGTGGCATAGATGGGTATCGGCTCCAAAACCCAGCACAAAGCCGCCAATAAGAAGATCGCAATCACTCTCTGTTGTATGACGGTAATTCCTTCAAATGGAAAGGCTGATAAAGGTATCATCACAACCAGTAATGGAATAACAATAGGAATGATGTATTTGAAGTAGGAATGCATAGTACGACGTCTCTTCCTGAGATGGTTGTCCAAAAAGTAGTGAATTCTTTATGAATCGACTTCACTCACCATATTCGAACTAAATTATGTACGTAACATTCCTAATGATTCTAGCGCTAGATCAAATAAAACAGTATTAGACTTAAAACCATTTAAAATCAGAACATTAAAAAGGTAATTGACTTAAGTTCTTTGAAGTGTGTTGGATAAAGTTTTTGTTGATGATCGATACTTCAGCCATATCAAGATGGGCAAAACCATTACTGTGGTAACAAGTATATCAAGCAAAGTATGGTAGTTTTGATACATCATAAGCAAGCCATACATTACCATAGAGGCTGAGGATACGAGGGCAGCTTTCTTATTAATAAAAGCCAGACAGGTTACAAACACTAAAGCTAATGCCGTATGAGTACTGTAGTCTAAACCAAAATACCCGTAAGCACCTGCGTATTGGTCTAAAAACATCAACGCATAAATATAAATCACACCAAACACCGTTGTGGCTAGATCAGCCATTGTTTGTCTTGAACCCGCTATTTTTAATTGCCAAGTCAACCGACATAACGTTGAAAGAGCCAAAAATGGGATATATAAATCTGCAATAAAATCTAGCTGCTGATAAGTCACGCACGTAAGCCTTTATATTAGTATTATTGCTAATTATCCGAGTTTTATACGGATACTCATTTATTATGATACGAGATTATTCTGACCCATCAATTTTTGTAATACGAGCCATATGATAGGCATTAACAAACTCACCTTGACGAAAAGCAAAGGCCTTAGACTCACCTTCAATTTCAAAACCAAATTTCTTATATAGAGAAATAGCGCGCTTGTTATCGACATAAACTGTCAATTCAAGACGTGTTAAGTTTAACCAATTATCTGCAAGGTCGATAACTTTAGCTAATAAAGCACTCCCAACCCCTTTGCCCTGAACATTATCTTTCACACCCATACCAAGTGAGCCAACATGTCGCCGCCTTGGGTTGGTACAAACTTCAAAGCCTAAGTTGCCAACAATTTCATTATCGAGCAAAGCAACATAAGAATAGACATGATCCGGCATATTAGATATGCGTCGATCCCACATGTCTTGGGAGGGAAGAGGAAGCTGTAAAGTACCTTTGTATGCATTCTCACACTCGTAAATTTCTTTTATCGCACGTGCATCAGAAGACTCCGTTCTTCTTATTATTATTTCCATATATGACCTACTTATATTTTACAAATTTCATGATATTGTGCTCTGAGAATGAACACTCTTCACAGAACACAGCAGAAAAGACTATCTAAACCGAATATTTAATTACGCTCTCCGAGTTTAACGTTACCTTTTGAATTAAACCAGAGTGCTTGAGATCGGCGGCGTCCAAGTAAAATAGGGCCATCGTCATAGAAAAGAAAGTTTTTCCAATACTTTTTAAATACTGACCATTTAGTTTCAATAATATTGTATTTTTCATAACAAAAATATACTGTTACATCATCTTGCCAATCAATAAATAAACTGATTTCTTCTGGCAGTTCAGAAGCATCATCTTCCCATGCCGACATCCAACCAACCGTATCGGACCAATTAGATTCTTTCATCGGCCAGTCAGAAGAACAAAGTCTGTCCATATCTGGGCTTTGAGCACTGATGTTTTCTTTCCAAAACTGAGAAGATCGAGCTTGAGACATTGGTTTAATTAGACTCAGATCGTCAATAGATACTGGCATCGACTGATGAGTAAAAATCCATTTTCTTTGGTATTCGTCCAAAGTCAAATAAGACATTCCGTCTCCTTGTTAAGATTTTCTCCCGCTCTCTTTGGCGGATTATTAATCATTTTTATACAATAGCAATTCGTTGGCTTAAGTTATGCGATACTGTGTACGCCCATTTCTATGCTTCAACTTTTACCATGTCGGATTAGTGAGAGAAGTTAAAACATGATCTTCCCATTTATCATCGATCAGCAAGTAATCCCTCGCATACCCTTCTTTCTCAAACCCTAAATGGTTCAAAACGGCTTCACTTTTGTAGTTATGCGGCATATAGCTAGCTTGGATACGATGGAGCTTTTGTACACGGAAAATATAATCGCAGCCCATTTTCAGAGCACGCCTCATTAAACCTTTGCCTTGAGCCGATTCGGCCAAAGAATAGCCTACATTACAACAGTAAAACGGAAAGCGCGTTAAATTACTGAAAGACAAAGTGCCTTGCATTTTTTTTGTGGTGGTATCAATAATCACACAGTAAAAGCCTAACCCTAAGCGATGCAAGTCATTAAGTTTGATTAAATGCTGCAGCCAACCATTAACCGTATAAAAAGTCTCTTCACGTTTTGGTTCAAAAGGCTTTAAATATTCTCGATTCTTTTGGAAATAATCCGCTATCATATCGGCATCAGCAATTTCGGCAGTACGAAGTAGTAAATCTCCATCCAAATGATAAATAGAAACTGAGTTACTTCTGTTTTCTATGTCCGTTATTTTTTCCATACTAGTTAGATTTTCCACAAAATTTAGGCTTCATTCTTCCGTATACCATACTCACGCAACTTATTCGCAATTGAAGTATGCGAGACATTTAAGCGCTTAGCCAACTTCCGGCTGGATGGGAAGGAGTGGTAAAGTCTCTCTAAAATCTGTGACTCATAATCACGCATAATTTCGTCAAGAGAGCCTTCTAAGTTAAGCGATGTAGTACCTACAGAAGATGATTGAGGTTGTGGCAGTTTAAAGTTCTCCACTTTCAAAATATTACCTTCCATTTCCGTCAAAGCTCGAAGTACCATATTGTCCATTTGACGTATATTTCCAGGCCACTGATAATTCATTAATGTTTCTATCAAACTTTCATTATACTCTGGTTTCGATATTCCTAACTGCTGAGCATATTTGGTAACAAACAGATCCAGTAATGGTAAAATATCATTAGTGCGTTTACGAAGAGGTGGTATGGTCAACGTTAATACGTTCAACCTGTAGTATAAATCTTCTCTGAAGTGGCCCGCTTCTGCCAGTTCAGCTAAATTATGTTTCGTCGAGGCAATAATGCGCACATTAACGTGCATTTCATCTTCAGCACCAACTCTGCGGAAATTTCCATCTTGAAGAAAGCGCAACAATTTGATTTGTAAATGCGAACTCATTTCCCCAATTTCATCAAGGAAAACCGTTCCGCCTTGTGCTTGCTCAAAAATACCTTTGTGTCCGAGTTCATGGTTAAATGATCCCGGAGCATGACCAAATAGTTCTGTTTCGGCGACATCATCTGGCATAGAGGCACAACTCAGCACAAGGAAGGGTTTATGAGCACGGCTAGAACGACTATGACAAGCTTTCGCCAGCATTTCCTTGCCAGTCCCTGTTTCACCTTCGATCAATAAGGGTTGGTCTAGAGCAGACAGTTTCTTTGCTTGATTAATTAATGCCTTATGCCTATTGGAGATACCCACAAAATGCTCAAAGCCAAGCGTATTCTGAGTTGGTAAATATTCCTCGATATGAGAGCCATGGTGAACAGAACGAATAGTCATCAGTGTACTAGCAAGAGTTGAATATTGCACTTCGTCTTGAATATAAACTGGCATCAGTTCCAAAATATAATCAAGTCCATCAATAACAATACTTTCTCTAGTTCGTTGGTTAACTCCTTCACTCCAGCGTGAAAAATTTATGCAGGGAAGTAAGGAACCAATTTGAGCACCAATAACTTGTTGCTTATGCAACCCTAAAAGAGATAAAGCCGCCATATTAGCCATATCAACAGCACCTTTAAGATCGATAGCAAACACCGGTTCTGGGAGATTATCAACAAGAGCAAGCAACTCAGTATTATGCCGTTCAATTGGCATAAATTGGATCTTGCGGACATCTCTAACTCCTGAAATACGTCTAATTTCAGCCATTAATTCACTAAAAGTATCAAAGTCTATATCTGGGCAATTGAGATAGATAATGCCACTAATGTCGATTTCAATGCCACGTAAGTCAATATTTCTAGAGGCGAGAATATCAAGTAACTCTCGAGTAAGACCAAGTCTATCTTCACAAAAAACTTCTAGGCGCACTTAAAAATTCCAATTAATCGCTGTCAGGAAAACTTGACAGTAGTTTCTACCAAGCGCAGTATGCCGTCAAGTCATCCAATAATGTCGTTTAATAGATTGATTATGCTTTCATCGTAATCGAGGCGATTTTTTTGGCAACTTCTTTACGAATTGTTGATAATTTCACTTTCCGTTCAGGGTTCCATGGTAATGGCCTTAATAGTGCCATCGCTTTCAGACCTAAACGGGCTGTTAAGATTCCAACTCCCAAGCCTTGCCCTGCTCTTGCAGAGACTTTACCTGCAAGATCCATTGACATAAGATCCATACTTGCATCAATCGCTAATTCACTCGCTCCTGCTACGGCCATGTTCACAAATACAGAGCGCAATAATTGAACTCTTGATGCATACCCCAATTCAACACCATAAATCTGTGACAACTTCTCGACCATTTTTAAATTGCGCCAAGCAACCAATAACATATCTGCAATTGCAAGTGGACTCAAAGCGACCAATGCTGCCGCCTCAGTAGCATGTTGTGAAACTACTTTTGCTGCCAGTATATCCTGTTGGCTAACAACCATAGCATCATACATTTCTAATACTTCCGCATCGTTGTGTACTGAGTTGATGCTATTTTGCCAACGATCAAAGCTAGGGTTTTCTTCAACAATACCACTTTGACACGCTAATTTTTCACAAAACGCTTTACCGCGTCCAACACTTTGGCTGTGAAGTAAGCTCTCCCCTTCCTCTTGGAGAGTAAAGTGATGACGTAACTTACGTAACTTCCAAAGCTCTTTGCCCAATGCCCTAATCCCCAGTGTCGCTATCATAGTTACGAAGCAAGCCCAACCCACGGATAACCAATCCGAGGAAAATAAGGCAGTCGATACTGAATCAATTGCTTGCCAAAAGACTAAACCACTGAATGCAGCACAAAGCCCCGTCGTTAGCCATTTTTTACCCGGTTTAGGACGAATCAATTGCTCAAATTGTTGTTCCTGTTTGGTTTCTTCATCAAGATTTTCGACTTCAGTCGGCACGAAATCTGAGCTTTCATCAAATGTTTTCTGTGCTGTTAATTCTTCAGGGATAGAGCCATTTTCTGCTTGTGTTATTGGTTCAGAAAAAACTTGTTTTGGTTTAAATTTACTCACTTTAATTTATCTCCCAATAAGTATTCCAAGGCTTTGTCTAAGCGAATATGTTTAACTGGCTCATCCCTTTGATACATCAATGGTTGAAACGATGTAAAGTCAAAATGGCTATGCTGCCAATACGTTCGATTAGGCAATCGACTAGGTACTTCACCGGGAAAGACGGTCAGAACCTGACCATCCAGCGTTGTTCCTTGTATCGCAGGACAGGGGGCATTTTCTGATGAGATCATTCCAGCTGTTGTCGCTTGTATCGATGCAATACTCATACAACTCATGTCTATATTTTCATAAGCAGCACTTTGCCAAGCAGGATGCACCATTTGCTGTAGTAAAGAGACCATATTTGGGTGTTGTTCTGGCGTCACATGATCTGCTTTAGTCGCTGCAAACAAAACCTTGTCTATCTTAGGTGCGAACAATCGTCTTAGTAGCCCCCCCCTACCATAACGAAAGCTATGCATGATCTGTTCAATTGCAAAACGCATATCATGGAACGCTTCATCACCAACATTAAGAGGCTGTAAGCAATCAACCAACACAATTTGGCGATCAAAAGTCGAAAAATGATGCTTATAGAATTCTTTTACGACCTTTTGTTGGTATTCAAGATACCTTGCCTGCAATATAGAAAAGTTTGATCCTTTATCTGCTGTTTTTTCCGGTTCCAAACAGGGAAAAAACTGCAAAACAGGAGCACCACTGAGTTCCCCAGGTAAAACAAAACGTCCTGGTTGGACCCAATGTAAGCCTTCATTTTTGCAAGCATGTAAGTACTCAGTATACGCTTGGGACACCTTTTCTAATTTTTTTTCGTTTAATTCATCAGTAAGATCAATATTCTCTAACTCAGCTAGCCATGGTTGAGCTAGTTCAGCTCGCTTGCCCTTCAATGCTTCAAATTGACTCCGAGACCAAGCGTTAAAGTCCATACCAAGCAACGGAAGGTCTAACAGCCACTCCCCCGGATAGTCAATAATATCAACATGCAGAACGGCTGTTTTACCCAATAATTTTTTGGTCGATTTATTAGGCTTATATTTTAGTGCTAGGCGTATTTCACTCACATCACGAGTTGGGACAGGCCATTGTGGAGGTATTTGATGAATTTGCACCATCGCATCATCATAAGCAAATCGCGGCACCAGCATATTAGTCTGGGGTTCTCGTTTTGCACCAACTAAGCGTTTATCTCTTGCCGCTGACATTAAAGGTAAGTTGTCATGAGTCGCGGTATGTAAAAGCTGATTAACCAAAGAGGTGATAAAAGCGGTTTTACCTGCTCTAGATAATCCAGTGACCGCAATTCTGACATTTGAATCAAAACCACGGTTGATGAAATCACTCATTTCTTGAGTTATTCTTTTCATAGATTTTTTATTCTCTTTAACTACGTAATACTCAAGTCGCCTCGATAAGTCACCTGAGGAACTGTTCTATTAGAAAAAGTGCACTTTCGAGTTTAATAACAACAGTCTAAATGCTCATTTATTAATGTAAGATGAACAGAACGATTCATTTAGAGCTATGAGATAATATTGAGTGGCATAGTCAGATATAATTAATCATCTTCAATTAATTTATAAATAACAAACAAAGTAACTTCCAGAAGAAGACACAACACGCATGTAACAATCACATACTTATCATTAAAAATACTAACTCCATTAAAAATCATGTCATATCCGACGAAACTGCCGATAACAATTGCCAGAATCATCTGAAGTATTTGTATAAACCGAGTCATATTTTCACCTTCTAAAAAGTATTGTAATACCTGAGTATATACCCAAACATCATTAAGTCACTTGGGTATATATAGTAAAAAAGTGCAGACTTTGCTGCACTTTTATTAACTAATAAGACTCGTTAACTTCTATATTAATCTTGCTGCGCATTGATTACTTATTAGATTTGAGATCCATTTCTTGGATTTTCACTTTCCAAGTATCAGGGCCAATTTGGTGAGCATTAACACCATTTGAATCAACAGCAACTGTAACAGGCATATCCTCAACTTCAAACTCGTAAATGGCTTCCATACCTAAATCTTCAAATGCCACGACTCTGGCTTTTTTAATGGCTTTAGCAACCAAGTAAGCCGCACCACCGACTGCCATTAAATACACTGATTTATGATTTTTAATCGACTCAACTGTTGCAGGGCCACGTTCTGCTTTGCCGATCATGCCCATGATACCAGTTTGCTCAAGCATCATATCCGTAAATTTATCCATACGAGTTGACGTTGTCGGACCTGCAGGCCCAACAACTTCATTACCCACTGCATCCACAGGGCCAACGTAGTAGATGAACTTACCTTTTAAATCGACGCCATCAGGTAAACCTTCACCGGATTCTAACATGCCTTGTATGCGTTTGTGTGCAGCATCTCGGCCTGTGAGAATTTTACCTGAAAGTAGAACGGTTTCACCGGTTTTCCATTCGGTGACGTCTTCTTTCGTCAATGTGTCTAAGTTTACGCGTCTCGTATTTGCTCCAGCTTCCCAAGTAATATCTGGCCAATCTTCTAATTTTGGTGGAGTGAGTTCTGCAGGACCGCTTCCATCAAGAGTAAAGTGAACATGGCGCGTCGCAGCACAATTCGGGATCAAGCACACTGGTTTAGAGGCAGCATGAGTTGGGGCCGTTTTTATTTTTACGTCAACAACCGTCGTCAAACCACCTAATCCTTGAGCGCCAATACCAAGTTTGTTCACTCGATTAAAAATATCAAGACGTAACTCTTCTTCTGCATTCTGCGGGCCACGGTCTATAAGCTCTTGTATGTCAATGTGCTCCATCAAAGACTCTTTAGCAAGCACCGCTGCTTTTTCTGCCGTTCCACCAATACCAATGCCAAGCATCCCAGGTGGACACCACCCTGCTCCCATTGTTGGCAGTGTTTTTTCTACCCAAGCAGCAATATCATCCGATGGGTTGAGCATGACCATTTTCGTTTTGTTTTCAGAACCGCCACCTTTCGCCGCGATTTGAATTTCAACTTTATCGCCAGGCACCATATTAATATGCACAACTGCTGGCGTATTGTCTTTGGTATTAATGCGCTTACCCGCCGGGTCCATAAGAACCGATGCTCGTAATGGATTGTCTGGGTTGGTGTAAGCTTGCCTAACCCCTTCATCTACCATTTGCTGAACTGTCATGTCTGTTGAGTCCCATTGCACAGCCATACCGATGTTCACGAAACAGGTCACGATTCCTGTATCTTGACAAATAGGTCGGTGCCCCTCTGCAGACATTCGAGAGTTGATCAAAATTTGAGCCATGGCGTCTTTTGCTGCCTGGCTTTCTTCGCGGTGATAAGCTTTTTCAAGAGCTTGAACAAAATCTAGTGGGTGGTAGTAAGAAATATACTGTAACGCATCAGCAACACTGCTGATGACATCCTGCTTGCATATTATCGTCATTGCATGCCTCGTTATTGTTATGTTTTGCTTCCGTTTATTTGCTAGGCTTCTGTTGTGATTATTAAATTCATAATTCGACTATCGAGTGGCGAGTTTCGATACACAATCAAATAAAATCCTAGGTGAGCCAAAATTTGTTCTCTCAAGCAACATCTCTATAATCTTAAGAGGAGTATTTGGCTACACAGATAATTATGATACTCTCGCTGACCACGACTTGCTATGCATGTGAACAAACTCTTTGTCACAAATTAAACAAATGAACAACATGGACACGCAATTGCTTAATTTTAAGTCACTGAAATACTCCAACGACCTTGCGATCTCTCTTTTTTCTCTTATTGAAGACCAACCATGGGCTATGCTGTTACATTCCGCTTCGCAAATTCACTGTGACAGCCGCTTTGATATCTTAGTCGCGAACCCTATTGCTACCATAGAAACTTCTGGAAATAAAACGTACATCAAAACCAACTCTCAAGAAAATATATCTACTGAGGACCCATTTTCTATATTAAGCAAACTGCAACGCCGCCTGCTTCCGTCTTTATCTTTACCAGAAAAGTGGGATTTACCCTTTGTTGGCGGAGCACTTGGCTATTTCAGCTACGATTTGGGGCGCCAGATTGAAACCATACCTGAATGCACTTTACGAGATCTTAGTTCACCCGATATGGCTGTTGGTATTTATGAATGGGCGGTGATTGTCGATCACAAACTTAAAAGTGCTCACCTAATAGGCCAAAATACAGAGCAAGCGTGGCAGTGGCTCCACCAGCAATCATCCCAATCAGCCTCAACTTTTCAACTTCTGGGATCTTGGCAATCCAACATGACACCAGAGTCTTATGCTGAACGTTTTGAGCAAGTTCAAGATTACCTATCAAGTGGTGACTGTTATCAGATTAACCTTGCTCAGCGCTTCAAAGCACCTTATCGAGGGAGTGAATGGCAAGCTTACCTCCGTTTAGCAAAAGAAAATCAAGCTCCTTTTTCGGCTTTTATCAGAATGCCGCAATCGACAATTCTTAGTGTGTCCCCTGAGCGCTTCATTGAACTCAAAAATAATATTATTGAAACCAAACCAATCAAAGGAACACGTCCACGCAACTCTGATGATAAGCTCGACCAAGCTAACGCAGAAGATTTGATGCAAGCAGAGAAAGACCAAGCAGAAAACTTAATGATTGTTGATCTGCTGCGCAATGATATCGGCCGTGTCGCTCAACCTGGCAGTGTTCATGTACCTAAACTCTTCAAAATAGAAAGTTTCCCAGCCGTCCATCATCTAGTCAGCACCATTCAAGCTCGCTTAGACAGCCGCTATAGCCCCACCGATTTATTACGTGCTTGTTTTCCTGGGGGCTCAATCACAGGCGCCCCTAAAGTCAGAGCTATGCAAATTATCGAGGAGTTGGAACCCCATCGGAGAAGCGCCTATTGCGGAAGTATTGGTTATATCTCTCGCCATGGCCAGATGGATACCAGCATTACCATTCGTACTCTCATCACAGAAAATCAACAAATTTATGCATGGGCTGGCGGCGGTATTGTCGCAGATAGTCAAGTAGATTCTGAATACCAAGAGACTCTGGACAAACTGTCTAAGATACTACCAGCCTTAAGTTAGGTTCTATCAACCTATTCTATACCCAAGTGACATCAAGAGGTTTAATTAGGAGCGATGTCACTTGAGATTGAAAAGTATCGTCTTTCGAAGTTGAATTCGCGGATATTTGAACATTCAAGGGGGTTTGGCGCAGCTCTATAAAAATTGAGTGCTACAGAAAGTGAAACACATTCATTCAAAGCCGTTCACGACCAAGCCATTTGATGATGATGCACCCAATTTCCTCGCTTGTGAATGGCTTTGTTAAGATATCATCCATCCCGCTTTGGATACACTTATCCCTCTCAGAAAGTGTCGTCCCTGCTGTTAAAGCAATGATAGGTTTGCGGTATCCCCTTTCGCGGAGAAATGTCGTTGCTTCGTAACCGTCCATTTCAGGCATTCGACAATCCATAAAGATTAAGTCGTATGTTGTACTTGTTGCTAACTCTATTGCTTCTTGCCCGTTATTGGTTAATTTGGGTGTGATACCAAATTTTTTCAGCATCTGTACAACAATAATTTGATTCATTCTAATATCATCAACCACGAGTATCGAACACCCTGAAATATCACTTGATTTCAATGACAATAGTTCTTCTTGCATCGCTTCTTGCTCCCTTCCCTGGTAAAAAGGGAGTTTAACACGAAAAAGTGTCCCTTTATTGATCTCACTTATAAAGCTGATTTCTCCTCCCATTAAATCTACGAGATTTTTGCAAATAGCTAAGCCGAGTCCAGTGCCTTCATATTTACGCTTACTTGAAGGATCAGCTTGAACAAAAGGATCAAAAAGACTACTTTGTGTTTCTAACGGAATACCAATCCCTGTATCTATAACCTCAAAAAAAAGATGCTCATCACACCATTCAACGTACAACGTGACTTCACCTTCTGACGTGAATTTTATTGCATTACCAATTAAGTTAACCAAGATTTGAGTAAGCCTTTCACTGTCTCCAAACAGGTAATTAGGTATCTTAGATCGTTTTATTATTGAAAAGTTTATCTGCTTTTCAAATGCTTTACTGCGAAAAAGGCCACTTAATGTTTGTTCAAGATCTGGCCATGAAAATGAGTGGTCAATAATTTCCATCATTCCCGCATTCATTTTACTAAAGTCAAGTAAATCGTTAATAATAACTCTCAACAACTCACCAGATTGCATTAAATTATTAAGAAAGTCTGTTTGCTTACCGACAAGCTCAGTTTTACTCAGTAACTCTGCACTTCCCAGAACGCCACTTAATGGTGTTCTTAGTTCATGGTTTATCATTGCGACAAAGTCTTTTGTCGCTTGCTCTGATTCTTCAGCTATTTTACGTAATTCTATTTCTCTTTTTAAGCTTAAGTGACGACTTATCAATCCATGGATTAAATCAGATACTAAACCAAACTGTTTCGTTATAAATGCTTGTTTAGAATATTCTTCCGAAGCTAAAAAAATTAGCTCACCTAGTTTGCGATCATCAAGTTTAATAGGCACATAAAAGCAGTTTCCAAGCCAACAAGATTCTTCTCGTTCTTCGGTACTACTCTTTATTTGTCCATAGCCAAATTGATAATTAACTAAACTTCCAACATGCTCTGTACCAAGAGACATGTGAATGGCTTCAACAACAGTGTTATTCGTTAGTGCTTTGAGAAAAGAGTTCACTAATGCTTCATCAAAAGTATTAGCAAGAAATAGTCGTCCGTAACTAATCAAGGTCGCATCAATTGACTCTTTGAATTCCAGCTTGCGTAAATCATTTTCAGATTGAATTTCAATTTTTTTAAGCGCAAAACTAAGCTGGCGGTTCGATTCGTAAAGTTCTAGACTTTTCTCCTCTAACAGCCTTTCCGCTTCTTTCCGTGAATTAATTTCTCTTCTGAGTTTCCTTCCAGATGGGGAGTCTTGCTGCATAGATTTTTATCTCACTTCTAAGTAAAAACGAACATGATCACCATTAGCTGTCTGATTTTCGTAAGTTACATCAACAGTTTCGTTAAAATATTTGGCGCAACCTTTTATTAAGCCGAAGCAAACATGAGACATACAACGAGCACTACGGTAGTCAAATACCATTTCTGAAGCTGTCTCACTTATAAAATAAAATTGAGGGGGGCTGGTATTGGGATAGAGCTTTTTTACCTCAACGTGTATCAAGGTTTCTACTTGACGTATCAAAGAAAAAGTACTGTCGAATTTTTGATAATTAATACCGCTTGGTATTGAATTAATCAGATTTTCAAATAAAGATTCACCAAACGTTTCTTGGAGACTTTCTGTAGAGATATTAGTTAACTTGCTTAATTGAATGATAAGCTGTACGAGCCGCTTATGATCATAGCTACCAACTGAGGTATAAATACCTTCATCATTAGCCTTAAAAAACATGTTATCAACTACATCTAAACCAAATTTTTCTTCCACTAACTCAATAAACTCAGTGAAGATTACTCCTTTCATATTCAGACTCACTCTATCTTATTCCATCGATTAAAGAATGGATGATAAGCGTATAACTTTCAAACCAATCATTAAATCTTGAGTTATCATTAAAGGATTAATCATTCAGATTACAACTAAGGAAATAGCTTGTTTATTGACAAAACAAAATTTTTACAAAATTTTCAAATGCAGCTCCCTAAAAGTTATCATCAAGATAGTTTAAAACGCCTGGCTTTTTTGCAAGGAAAGTCTCTGAGGAAAGCGGCGGTGCTCATTGGCCTTGTAGAGAGAAGTAATGAACTGCATGTCATTTTTACACAAAGAGCTGCGCATTTACGCTATCACCCCGGCCAAATTAGTTTTCCTGGTGGTAAATATGAACTCAATGATGCCGATCTTATGGTCACAGCTCTGAGGGAAACTGAAGAAGAGATAGGGATAGAACCTTCTAGTATTGAAGTTTTTGGTCAGCTACCTTCTCTACCTACTGTTAGTAAATTTTCAGTCACTCCTTTTCTTGCTTTTATTAAACCATCATACATCCCGAAGATTGATCCTGATGAAGTTGCATCAATCTTCGAAGTACCACTCAGTCATATCTTGAATCCACAGAAAATGCTGAGTTCTCACTTCCAATTAAAAAACACTCTACATCGTGTGTTTGCCATTCAGTATCAGCAATACTTTATTTGGGGAATGACCGCTCAGATTATAGAGTCAATGCAAAGGCATGTTTTAGATGGGCATATAGAACGAAAGAATCTAATCATGTAATTAGTCAAAGTCGTTTAAGTCAAGAGTTGGAAGAATACATAACAGAAGTGACGTTACATATAAATAACAGTAAATCAGCATTAACAAAACAACCAGGCAACCAACCTAACACAACACTATTTTCAGATTACTTTTTTTAATCCAAAGCATTAGCATTACTCACATGTAGCACGCAAATTTCGTGATAAAGAGCAGGTTTTTGACATATCGTTCGATATCAACTGGTAATATATGACCGAGTTCGACTTTTCTTCATGTAAAATCCTGCAAAATTATTCGACTTATTTCCTGTTCCCAAATGAGTAGTCCAACAATGACCACAACGAATTCTGTAGCTAAAGCTACAACATCACCAAGTAAGTTTAACTACCAAGACTTTACCTGGTGTCTATCCCTTTTCGGCACAGCTGTTGGTGCCGGCGTTCTATTTTTGCCAATTAAAGCAGGTGCTGGTGGCTTTTGGCCGCTCGTTATCTTGGCTTTAATTGCTGCACCAATGACATGGTTTGCACATAAATCTTTAGCACGCTTCGTTCTATCTGCGAAAAACCCAGAAGCAGATATAACAGATACAGTTGAAGAACACTTCGGTAAATCTGGTGCAAACCTTATTACATTTGCATATTTTTTCGCCATTTACCCTATTGTTTTAATCTACGGTGTCGGGATCACTAATACGGTTGAGTCATTCTTGACTAACCAAATGGGTATTGAACCGATTCCACGCTGGCTTCTTTCTGGTGCTTTGATCGCAGCCATGACAGCAGGCGTTGTCTTTGGTAAAGAGTTAATGTTGAAAGCAACTTCAGCTATGGTATATCCTTTAGTATTCGTTCTCTTTGCCTTATCTATTTACCTTATCCCAGAGTGGAATACTTCAATGATGGAAGTAAAACCTGATTGGAGCTCTATGCCAAGCGTCGTTTGGTTAGCGATTCCTATCATTGTTTTTTCTTTCAACCATAGCCCTATTATCTCTCAATTCTCAAAAGAACAACGCTTGAAGTACGGTGATAAAGCTTTTAAAAAAACGGATGCTATTACAGCTGGTGCAGCAATGATGTTGATGGCTTTTGTAATGTTTTTCGTTTTTTCAGTTGTGCTTTCTCTTTCTCCAGAGCAACTTGCATCAGCTAAAGAGCAAAATATTTCGGTGCTCTCCTACTTAGCTAACGTTTACGACTCTCCAATGATTTCATACATGGGCCCATTGGTTGCTTTAGCTGCAATAACTTCTAGTTACTTCGGACATTTCCTAGGTGCTCATGAAGGCTTAGTCGGCTTAGTGAAATCTCGCAGTTCAATTCCAGTGAAAACCATTGAGAAAATTTCTCTTATCTTTATCGTCCTTACAACTTGGATTGTTGCTATTGTTAACCCAAGTATTCTTGGTATGATTGAAACAATGGGCGCACCTATGATTGCAGCTATCTTGTTCTTACTACCTGTTTTTGCAATGAATACAGTTCCAGCAATGGCTAAGTACAAAACATCCGCGCTAGTACAAGTTTTCACTGTAATCTGTGGCGTTGCGGCAATTACTTCTGTAGTCTACGGCGCTATTCAATCTTAACGCGTTAGAATACGCCTGATTAAGACACGATTAATATAACGATAATAAATAAGCCCCCACTCTGGGGGCTTTGTTCTGAGGTAATCTAAATGATTAGTGTATTTGATATATTCAAAATCGGCGTTGGCCCTTCTAGTTCGCATACTGTAGGCCCAATGAAAGCGGGTAAAGAATTTATTGATGATTTACGCACAATGGGAAAATTGCGCGACATTACTAAAATCACCGTCGACGTATATGGATCATTATCACTGACAGGGAAAGGTCACCATACTGATATCGCAATTATCATGGGGTTAGCGGGCAACTCCCCTGAGAAAGTAGATATCGATTCTATTCCTAGCTTCATTGCAAGAGTAGAAGAAACAGAACGTCTTCCTGTTGGCATGCACTGTCACACTGTATCTTTCCCTAAAGATGGTGGAATGAACTTCCATAAGACAAACCTCGACCTCCATGAAAACGGAATGCAAATACATGCATGGGTTGAGGATGAAAAAGTATATTCAAAAACTTATTACTCAATTGGTGGTGGTTTCATTGTTGACGAAGAAAACTTCGGCAAAGAGGTAGAAAGTCCAGTAAAAGCACCTTATGAATATACTTCTGCGGAAGAGCTAGTCAATCATTGCCAAGAAAGCGGACTTTCTATAAGCGCACTAATAATGAAGAATGAGCGCGCTCTTCACTCAGATGAAGAAACTCGTACCTACTTCGCTAACATTTGGCGTACTATGCGTGAATGCATGGATCGCGGTATGAACGAAGAAGGTGTTCTTCCAGGCCCATTGCGTGTACCTAGACGTGCAGCTGCGCTTCGTCAACAACTTCTTACTTCAGAGAAAACGACCAACGACCCGATGTCCGTTGTCGATTGGGTTAACATGTTTGCTTTCGCTGTTAACGAAGAAAATGCAGCAGGTGGCCGAGTGGTAACAGCACCAACTAATGGCGCTTGCGGTATTATTCCAGCAGTACTGGCTTACTATGATAAATTTATCCAAACTGTAACTGAAAAAGATTACATGCGCTATTTCGCTGCTTCTGGAGCCATTGGAGGCCTATATAAGCGTAATGCATCTATTTCAGGTGCAGAAGTTGGTTGCCAAGGCGAAGTGGGCGTAGCTTGTTCTATGGCTGCAGCTGGACTTGCAGAACTAATGGGTGGCAGCCCTGAGCAAGTTTGTATGGCTGCAGAAATCGCAATGGAGCACAATTTGGGCTTAACTTGTGACCCAGTAGCCGGCCAAGTTCAAGTACCATGTATTGAGCGCAATGGTATTGCCGCAGTAAAAGCGATCAATTCAACTCGAATGGCTCTTCGCCGTTCATCTGCTCCGACCGTTTCTCTCGATAAAGTTATCGAGACTATGCTCGAAACTGGTAAAGATATGAATGCAAAATATCGTGAAACATCTCAAGGTGGATTAGCTATCAAAGTGATTTGCTGACACTGTAATTTGTTTACAAAGCATTCAAGTCATTCATTAATCGCTTCTAAAAAGCGATAAAAATAAGCCCAAATATCACATTTGGGCTTTTATTTTAAAACACACATTTCCCACTCAACTTCAAAATACGGGAAAACACTCAACCTTACTTAAAGTTCAATAGTCTCTGCCACCCAACCATAGCTTTGATACTCTTTCATCAAATGTTCCGCAACAAATATCGATACAACAACCTCAACCCACATACTATATTCACCAGCTTGGTAGCGTAATTTCATCATTTTCATCATTAGATTCTCTGGACAATAGATTTGCTTGTATTCCCAATTAACTTCAAGATGTAGTGTTCAGCAATTTCACCCTTGAGAGCTCTTAAATTCCACTTGGGTATGCTACTCAACTGATCAACATCTACCCTACTGCTAAGTCACAAGCATCAAATATTCTTAATCATGCTATCAACCCCTACCAAAACATAAATTTCATGAATATTTTTCGATTAGCTCGCGCTTTCTAACGCAACATTTTGCATAATTTAATAAATTAGATGTAGAGTAAAACTACTGCATTTATAAAGAATTACAAAATGACATAATATTTATGGATATTGAGACAGAGAAAATAAAAACCGAGAAGGTCAAAACCAGTAGTTTCGAGATGCTTTTAGTCGAACAAGTACAAGCGTTAACAACATCTAGAGCCGAACAGTGTGAAAGTCAATTGAAGCAATTCATGCTAGAAGCAATGACATGGTTCAATATTGATAGAATGACAATTTTTCCAAACTCAATGCTATTTTTTTATATGGGAAAAACACTCTCTGCTTCTAGAACTAAGCGTAAGCATATCGCTGCTGAACAGATTGGTATTAAAGGAGCCGAGGACTACCTGAAACTGGTTGGTAGTAACGATAAAAGCCAAACATTTACTCGACATGATCTTATTTTTAGCAATATTAGTTTATTGAAGTTGCTCGCGGAACAAGGCGCTAATTTTCACTATACCATACCATTAATTCAGTTTGGACAACGTTGGGGGGGAGTGTCATTCACACTCTTTGGCGAAGATACCCAAGGCCTCTCAAGTAAACAACTCGAACAAGTAAATGTTATTGCCCATATGTGGCTTTCATATTGGCAACATTCAACACTTTATCGAAGCGTTCATGATCCGAAACGTAAACCCGATGATGAAAGCTATCGAATGCTAAGACTCAGTCATAGACAGTGTGAAGTACTTGGCTTACTCGCCAAAGGCATGTCGGCTAAAGAAGTGGGGACTGTACTTAATTTAAGTTCAAGAACAATTGAGTCACACAAATATCGCCTATTAGATACTCTAGAGCTAGAAAGCCATACCGATTTAATCCAGTTTGCACTGAGAAATGGCATTGGTTATTGATTGGTAGATCATTAATTTTGATGGGTCATAATTTGTTCTTGTTTCGGTTGTATCCCGGGGCTTTTATGCGCATTTAATGGGTAGTAAAAAGGCAAGCTTTCATCGCCTGCCTACAAAAGCACCATCAATAATTTTATTTTTCACCAGTGTAAATACAGCCCGCTGTGCAAGTTTCTTTAATCTCTATTTTACTTAATAGCGGTAAATCTGACTTAAGCTGCTGCCAAATCCATTTAGCCAATATTTCACTTGTTGGGTTCTCTAGACCTTCGATGTCATTTAGATAATAATGGTCAAGTCGATCATAAATAGGTTTAAATGCAGCTTTGATCTCTGCAAAGTCGACAACCCAACCTGTATGAGGATCAACCTCACCCTCAACATAAATACGAACAAGGAAAGAGTGACCATGTAAACGTCCACATTTATGTCCTTCTGGCACATGTGGTAGGTGGTGTGCTGCTTCAAACATAAACTCTTTGTATAATTCTGTTTTCATCTTGACTCTCATACCTTAAAAAACACGCAATACTAAGTAATTCACTCATTAATGACAACCTTTATACCTTAGAGGCTTGAAGATACTACTTTCAGAGCGGCCATTTAGTATAGCCTAGTTCGCTTTATCAAAACTACGTACTATTATGCTTCAGGAGTGTTAAATATTTCGTTGCTTTTTTTGATGAGTATTGCTTTTAGCTGCATGAATGCGTGCTTTCTGACCTTTTAAATGCATTTAATGGTTGAAGCAAACAAATTGACAGGTAATATATCCAGTCGAAACTATAAAATCCTATATGACCCACCATACCGTTTGTGCTTACTCGCTTTAAATAGATGAATGCAACTCTCGGTTTGTTAGTTTGGGTTAAACGTTTACCTCAATGGAGAATATTGAAAACATGACATACGCGCCTGTATCAGACGTTTTGAAAGGCCAGCTAACCGTTGACAGTGAAGTCACGGTTCGCGGTTGGATCCGTTCACGTCGCGATTCCAAAGCTGGAATCTCCTTTCTTGCCATTTATGACGGCTCTTGTTTCGACCCAATTCAGGCCGTGGTCCCAAATAACCTGAATAATTACGAGAACGAAGTCCTTAAGTTAACAACGGGTTGCTCTGTAGAAGTAACAGGTAAAATTGTCGAGTCACCTGCAAAAGGACAAGCCTTCGAGCTTGATGCAACTAGCGTTAAAGTCGTTGGTTGGGTTGAAAATGCAGATACCTATCCTATGGCTAAAACTCGCCACTCAATTGAGTACCTTCGCGAGGTTGCCCATCTGCGTCCACGCACGAATGTAATCGGTGCTGTGGCTCGTGTTCGTAACTGCTTATCGCAAGCAATTCATCGCTTCTATCATGAACAAGGCTACTTTTGGGTTTCCGCTCCATTGATTACAACTTCAGATGCCGAAGGTGCCGGTGAGATGTTCCGAGTATCAACTCTGGATATGGAGAACCTACCTCGTACTGAAGAAGGCAAAGTAGATTACAGCCAAGATTTCTTTGGCAAAGAAACATTCCTAACCGTATCTGGTCAACTTAATGGTGAAGCTTATGCTTGTGCACTGAGTAAAGTTTATACTTTCGGTCCAACTTTCCGCGCTGAAAACTCAAATACAAGTCGCCACCTTGCTGAGTTTTGGATGGTCGAACCTGAGGTCGCATTTGCCGATCTTAATGACATAGCTAAACTTTCTGAAGATATGCTTAAGTATGTATTCAAAGCTGCTCTTGAAGAATGCCGTGATGATTTAGAGTTCTTTGCTCAACGCATCGATAAAGAAGCAGTCAGTCGTCTTGAGAAATTTGTTTCTTCGGATTTCGCACAGGTGGACTACACAGATGCGATCCAAATTCTACTGGATTCCGGACGTGATTTTGAATTCCCAGTTGAATGGGGTATTGATATGTCTTCTGAACATGAGCGCTACCTTGCAGAGGAGCACTTTAAAGCACCAGTTATTGTTAAAAATTACCCAAAAGACATTAAAGCATTCTACATGCGCTTAAATGATGATGGTAAGACAGTAGCGGCAATGGACGTACTTGCCCCGGGTATTGGTGAAATCATCGGAGGTTCTCAGCGTGAAGAACGTTTAGATATTCTCGATGAACGTATGCGTGAGATCGGTATCGATCCAGAGCACATGAACTGGTACCGCGATCTTCGTCGCTATGGTACTGTACCACACGCAGGCTTTGGTCTAGGTTTCGAGCGTCTTGTTTCCTATGTAACGGGTATGGGGAACGTTCGTGATGTTATTCCATTCCCTCGTACAACAGGTTCTGCCAATTTCTAAGCTTTTATTGCTAAATTTTCAATAAAAGCGCTGATTATTAACTCTAAAGGCCTTCTTAAATGAAGGCCTTTTTTGTACTTGGCAAAATTTAACCTAGAAAGTGCAAAATGCTAGTATTTGTATTTATTTAGCTTGTACTCCAGCGCAATTTTCACCGCAGGCCATTCAGAGTTAATAATTGAAAATACTACTGTATCCCTATAGCCGCCGCTATCAAGCTTTTGATGATTTCTTAACACACCATCTTGTTTAGCTCCTAAACGGGCAATAGCTGCTCTGGAAGGATGATTATGCCAGTTTGTTCTTAACTCTACTGCAATTGCACCTAATTGCTCAAAAGCATATTCTAGCATCAACTTTTTACATGTTGTATTGCATGATGAACGTTGGTATTGCTTGCTATACCATGTGTAACCTATTTCAACTCTCTTGTTCTTCAAATCAGCACTGCAAAACCGAGTGGAACCGACAATGCATTCAGTTCGTTTATCAATAACAACAAATGGAAGTCCGGTACCATAAAGTTTCTGCTCTAAAGCAATATCAATATAACTTTGAATTGAATCTTTATTAGGCACTGAAGTAAACCAAAGGTCCCACAGCTGGCCATCTGACGCCGCTGAGATAAGTTTTGAAGCATGTTCCCTCTGCATCGGGATCAATTTAAAGTCTTCAGACTCGAGTTGAATATCTTGTAACCACATTATCATTTCCCTCACCCCGTCGGTTTACTTCTTTGTAACATTTATTACTTGTAGAAAACTAAATCAAAATTTGCTAAGTAATCTTTTAATGTAAATAAGATTCTATATAAATTCTTTTTTAATGTCTTAAACCGACTGCATCAATGGTAGACTAGATTTAAAGCAAACTTATGCTGCCTCATACCATAGTCCATAAGATTTAAGAATACACAGCGAAACCGTTATAACATTGAACCCTCTAAATCACAAACCTCTAAATATTAAGAAGTTTTAGCTTTTATGTGATTAAATATTGGAAATTCTCACATATTCTCTGACTTCAAAAGTCATCTTGTTTTACTACATCCTTTGACTCACTCACGTACATTTATTATCACGAATATTTGTCAATTATTAGCCCTTTTTTTTATCAATATCTTTACTTGTATAAATTTCTCGCTTCAAATCAAATTTTTTTCAAGTTTCTTATTATTAACGGTTGTAACGAATATTACACAAAGGTATAAATGTCTAAAGATATTTTATATTGCACGGATGAAGATTATGTTTGAAAAAATTGTTACTGCACCTGCCGACCCTATCCTTGGATTAACTGAAGAGTTTAAAAAAGACACTCGTAATGAAAAGATAAATCTAGGTGTAGGTATCTATAAAAATGAGCAAGGTGAAACACCTGTTCTGGCTACAGTAAAAAAAGCAGAAGCGATTTTACTCGATACTGAAAAAACGAAATCTTACTTAACAATTGAAGGTACTGCGGAGTATGGTTTAGCGGTGCAAAAACTCCTTTTTGGCTCTGATGCTGAAATTGTCAAATCTCAACGAGCAAAAACAGCACAGGCTCCTGGTGGTACCGGGGCACTCCGTATTGCAGGTGAATTCATTAAACGTCAATTGGGTGACGTAAAAGTTTGGATCAGCAATCCGACTTGGGCAAATCATATCAGTGTCTTTAAGGCCGCAGGACTAGAAGTTGCTCAGTACAGTTATTATGATGCTGAAAGTAAAAGCAAAGACTTCAATGCAATGTTACAAGATCTACAACATGCCTCTGATGGTGATATTTTACTCCTACATGGTTGCTGCCATAACCCAACAGGTATTGATCCAACTGTTGAAGAATGGGAGGCATTAGCCAAACTTGCTTCAGAAAAACAACTACTTCCTTTGTTTGATTTTGCTTACCAAGGTTTTGCGAAAGGTGTTGAAAAAGATGCTGAAGGCCTACGTATCTTTGCACAGTATAATAAAGAAATTCTTGTTGCTAGTTCGTTCTCAAAAAACTTTGGTCTTTATAATGAGCGAGTTGGTGCCTTCACACTCGTTGCTGAAAATCAGCAAGTTGCAAACACTGCATTTTCTCAAGTAAAAACCATCATTCGATCAATTTATTCAAACCCACCTGCGCATGGTAGTGCCATTGTCACTCACATTTTAAATAATGCAGACTTACGCAAAGAATGGGAAAATGAAGTCGCTGCAATGCGAGATCGAATACACACAATGCGTGAACTATTTGTTGCAACCTTGAAAGCGGAAGGTGTCACCGTCGACTTTAGCTTTATCGAGCGTCAAAATGGTATGTTCTCCTTTTCAGGCCTTTCCAAGCAGCAGGTTGATCGCCTAAAAGATGAATTTGCCGTATATATCGTTGGTTCTGGCCGCATCAGTGTGGCTGGTATGACAAAATCCAACATGGGCCCTCTTTGTAAGGCTATAGCAGCAGTATTATAAATCGCTTTAGTTCATAGCAGATAAAACCGTCATGGTTAAAAACTGATCAGCCGTTGAGTTTCTGTATCTCACGGACTGTAATCCTTAAAAATAGAAAGGTCAGCATACGCTGACCTTTCAGATAATTAAAGCAATAGTACTGCCTTAGTATACGAATTTAAGATAAAGCCCTACTTCATTGATATGCTCTGAAGGGGTGTATTGATAGTCAGTGTCTCTATACTGATAATACAGTCCAGTACCTACCACATCGTGCCATTGGTAGTTAAAGCCAACTTTGTAGTTATTCTCATGAACAATATCACTACGGTTTACATGTACTTCAGCTATTGCCACCAGTGATCCTATAAGTAAATAATTCATCCCAAGGGTCACTCCGTGAAGAAAGTCACGCTCTGAGGAAAGTGTTTTATTCTTTTCATCAGAAGTCACTCTCTCCTTCAAAATTCCTAAACCATATAGTGCGAAAACATCCAACTTGTGATTAATAGCATAACGATAGCCTGCACCAAGCATCAAACGGTCAAGTCGTAATGTCGATTTTTTAGGGTGTATAAATTGCACTGAGTAGTCAGCATTTAGAAGCCAATTATCACTAAGTAAGTAATGTCCACCTAAACCAAGCGAAGTCGAATTTGAACTATCCAGCCACTCTTCATTTGTTGTACCCGCACCAAGATCCAAGCTCACATGCTTATACCCAAACTTCTCAATTTGCTCTAAATCAGAAGCAAAGCTTACTATTGGTAGTATAGCCAAAGGTACAATTAGTAAAGATCGTATCATGTTCATTCCTTTTATAGACGCAGGCAGAGCCTTGTAAAGACTGCCAACATATAAATTGATAATCCATAACAGACACTGTGGGTCAGGTCATGACACACAAACATACTGATAAATATACTAGTCTAATTTTCTCATATTTACCGTACGTTTTGTCATAATCTTTCCACTTGCGATAAAAAAGTGTGATCAGATAAGACACTGTTTTAAAACTAAGTTAAGATTAACTAATAACACCACAATTCAAAGGCACCTTTTATGGATGCAGAGCTTCTTGAGATCTATAATTTTCTCGCCAAGTACCCTCCTTTTAACGATCTCCCAGAAGAGGTACTGACCAGAGTCACTGAAGGTGTAGAAATTTCTTATTTTCGTCAAGACACACCCATTATTCATAATGGTGACAATATTGAAGATCTTTATGTAGTGAGAAGTGGTATTGTCGAAGTATATCGACGCAAAGGTGAGCTTTATAACAGATTAGATGAGGGCGATTTATTTGGTCAAATGGGGCTCCTTACCAATAATAAAGTGTGCTTTCCTGTAAAGGCCATCGAAGACACCTTACTTTATTGTATCCCACAAGATATCTTCCAAAGTCTTTATGATGATTTTGACTCTTTTGCTGACTTTGTTGAAGTTGAAAACAGTGCTCGCCTTCGACAAGCTGTTTCTGTAAATAATGATGCTAATGATCTCACCACTTCAAAAGTTAAGACGTTGCTTACACGTGAAGCTCCAACTATAGAACGTGGGCATACCATTCAGGAAGCGGCCCAGATTATGGCACGAGATAATGTGTCTGCATTATTAATAGTTGACCTTAACCAAGAAGAGGATGAATATGCTCCAAGTTCTCAGGTTGCAGGTGTAATTACCGATCGTGATCTATGTACACGTGTTTTGGCCGAAGGTGTTTCACCACTTGACAAAGTCGCCTCAGTAATGACAACAGAAGTCATCTCACTTGATCACAATGCTTACGTTTATGAGGCAATGCTTACAATGCTTCGTTATAATGTTCATCACCTACCTGTGATCAAAGATGGATTCCCGATTGGCATTATTGAAACAACAGATATTGTCCGCTATGAGTCTCAGAATTCTCTTTTATTAGTCAGTAGTATTTTTCAACAACAAACTATTGCCGAACTAGCTTTAGTGGCAGAAGAAGTAAAAAGTAGCTTTGTTCGTTTAGTCAATGAAGATGCAAACTCACATATGGTAGGTAGTGCCATGTCCGTAATAGGACGAAGCTTTAAGCAGCGCTTACTCGAAATGGCGGAAGAAACTCTAGGACCACCACCTGTCCCATATTGTTTTCTCGCACTAGGGTCCATGGGACGTGATGAACAACTACTCGTTACTGATCAAGACAATGCAATTATCTTAGATGATACTTTCGAAGAAAGTAAACATGGTAAGTATTTTGAAGCCCTAGCTCAGTATGTAAGTTATGGTCTGAATGCATGTGGGTATAAATATTGTACTGGTGATATAATGGCTACTAATCCATTATGGCGTATGACACGAACACAATGGGAGGAATGTTTTGCCGATTGGATTGATAACCCTAACCCGAAAGCACTACTTAATGCCTCTATTTTCTTTGACTTGGATGGCGTATATGGTCGCCTAAAATGGGCTGAGCAATTAACCAGTTTCATTGTCCGACGTGCGCGCAGAAATAACCGTTTTCTAGCCTGTTTATCTCGCAATGCTCTAAACCGTACTCCTCCTCTCGGTTTTTTCAAAGACTTTGTGATGGAAAAAGATGGACAACATCGAAACTCAATCAATTTAAAACGACGAGGGACGGCACCACTGGTCGATTTAATTCGGGTACATTCTCTGGCTGTCGGATCACTGGCACAAAACTCTTTTGAACGTTTAGACGATATTATTGATGCCGGTATCTTACCAAAAGGAAGAGCACAAGACTTAAAAGACGCTATGGAGTTCATCTCTATGGTGCGAATTCGTCACCAAGCTATCGATGTTGAGATGGGCATTGAACCGGATAACAATATTGAACCTGAAAATTTGTCGGATTTTGAACGTCGCAATCTGAAAGATGCTTTCCAAATTCTCAGTAATGGACAGAACTTCCTCAAGTTCCGCTATCAGGCCAATAATAAGTTTAAGTGAGTATAAAGTGATTAAAAAGCTATTTCAAAAACCGACCCTTCAGTGGCCAATGAAGTTTCAGCAGAAGCTAGCAAGAGCAAAAGATGGTCGATTAATTGAATTTTACGGCGCTTCAATACCCTCACCTGAAACCCCGATTTCCGAAGTGGAATTTGTGGCATTAGATTTTGAAACCACAGGATTAGATCCTGAAAAGAATGGTATTATAACCATTGGGTTGGTGCCATTTAATCTTAATCGTATTTATTTACGTCAAGCCAAGCACTGGAAAGTAAGGCCACTAGAAAAAATGGATGAAGAGTCGGTGATAATTCATGGTATCACTCACAGTGAGTTAATAGATGCACCCGATATTGAAGAAATCATCGATGAGCTTTTACCTGCTTTGAAAAGCAAAATTGTAGTTGTGCATTATCGCTGCATTGAGCGTGAGTTTCTAGATCAAGCACTCAGAGTTCGGCTCAATGAAGGAATTGAATTCCCAATTATTGATACTTTAGATCTGGAAGATAAAATTCAACAGAAGCTGAACGGTGGCTTATGGAATAAAGTCAAAGGACGTAAGGCTCCATCACTTCGCTTGGCTCAATCTCGTCGTCGCTATGGGCTACCAGATTATACACCACATCATGCCTTAACTGATGCCATTGCTACCGCAGAGTTACTCCAGGCACAAATCGCTCACTTCTATAGTCCTAAACATGCTATTGGTGATTTCTGGTTATGATTCACTCTAGATTTGTGAATCGTTATGAGTATCCTTATTATTAAGGCTCACCACTTTATTAGTACTTTACTAATTAGCTCTTTAACCACTAACAGATTTTTAACTGACAAACCTTTCACCCACACAAAGAGCCGCATAAAAGCGGCTCTAATTGAGGACTGTTAAATATTACATCGTTTTATATATTTCATTGCCATCTTGCAATCTACAGCTTAAATTGCTTAATTACATGCTCTAATTCATTAGAAAGTTCGAACAAACTTGATGCCTGTATTGCCGCTTGCTGAGCCTCCATTGAAAGTTCATTAGACACATCTCTAATCCCTTCAGTATTACGTGTAATTTCTGAAGTCACAGAAGCTTGCTCCTCTGCTGCAGACGCAATTTGAGTAGCCATATCACTAATTCGCTCGACAGCAGCATGAATTTGACCCAGACTAACAGAAGCAGAATTTGCATCATTGACACTAGTTTCAGCAAGCTGATGGCTGTTGTCCATAATAGTAACCGCTCTGCCAGTAGTATCTTGCAACATTTCTATCGTTGCTTGAATTTCTTGAGTAGAAGCGTGTGTACGTTGGCTCAACACTCGAACTTCATCAGCAACGACAGCAAACCCCCGACCTTGTTCCCCCGCTCGTGCAGCTTCTATTGCAGCATTAAGCGCCAACAGGTTTGTCTGTTCTGCAATACCCTGAATGGTCGAAAGAATCTCATTAATACTGTTTCCATGGGCTTCGAGATCTTGAATTACGTTGGTCGCAACCAATACTTCTTGAGCTAAATTCTGAATAGAACTTTGCGTTTGTGTCACTTGAGCCGTACCATATTGACAAACATCAACAGCTTCACCTGAACTCGCCGCTGTATTATCTGCATTGCCAGCAATTTCCTGCGTCGCCGCAGCCATTTCATTAACCGCAGTTGCCACCATATTTATTTCATCTTGCTGATAAGTAATACGCTGGCTTCTTTCTTCTGCTTGATTTGCTGTACAGCTAGCCTGTTTTGATAATGCCGAAGATATTTGGCTTAATTTAGACACCATAGCATGCATATTGCCGACAAAACGATTAAAGTTTAATGCCAATTGTCCTACTTCATCCTCACTGCGAGGCTCAAGACGTTGTGTTAGATCCCCGTCACCGGAAGCAATACCTTCCAAAGCTTTAGATACTCGATTCAAATCACGGAATAAGAAGCCAACCAACCAAGATACAATAATAATAACAATAAGAGTGATGACTAAAGCCGCTAGCAACATTTCTCCTAATAATTCTGTATGACCGGCCTCTTCTGTTATTCGGTCCATCTCAATAGCAAACATCCAATTCGTCCCGGATACACTGCTGAAATAATAGAGCTTTTCTTGGCCGTTAATAGAAACATCTTTAATTTTACCTTCGCTCGCTGCACGTAAGATAGCGTTTGGAGATAACTCAGTAGCAACGCTGTCTACAAGTTTTAAGGCTAAATCCTTATTAGGGTGCGCTAAAAATGTCCCATTTGTCATATCAATCAACATTGCATGGGCATTCTTACCAGCATCGAGGTTAATCACATCATCGATAAGTTGATCAATTAATACGTCCGCCCCAACAACACCCACAAATTCGCCATTAATTGTTATAGGTTCTGCAATCGTCACAAGTAAAGCGTTAGTTATAGCATCTTGATAAGCCTCTGTGATGATTTGTGTACCAGCTCTACTAGCATCTTTATACCAAGGACGAACTCTTGGGTCGTAAGAGGCGCGACTTCGTTCAGGGTGAGAACGATACATTTGTCCTTCAAGTGTTCCAAAAAATATATCGTCAAAGTTACCAGCTTTTCTTGCCATCTGCAGAAAAGGGACTAGATCAGCTTCGGTCGCATAATCATTAAATGATTGCGCTATACTTTTGCGTACCGCGATCCAATCAGAAATACCTGCTGATGCAGCATTACTTAAGCTTTGAGCTCTTGCATAAACTCCTGAGCGAGTTTGATCAAAAAGTTGATCAGCGGACAACCAAGTCAATGCCGCAGCCATAATTAATACAGCCGATAAACTCGTTCCAATAAGCTTCTTTTTTAACGATAAATTCATATAATAAGGACACTCGGAAATACCAGAATCAGCATACTACACACATTATTTTAATCGATCATCTAATTTATCTATTTAAAACTTTAACTTAAGCTATCAAATAATGTTTAGCATATTTTTATAAAACAATGTTTATAGGGGATTTTAAAAAGTTATAAAATATAAATAACTAATCTTATCTATTTATATTTGTTAAATTAAGATGTCTCAGGGAACATCCAAACAAAAGAGAAAATAATTATGAAGTACTTATTACAAAAACTATGTACTTTTTGTCTAATTTCATTCGCTCCAATAAGCACAGCTTTAGCGGCAGATTGGTCAAACATTGAAAAGCAGGCAAATGGCCAACATGTGTATTTTCATGCTTGGGGTGGGAGTCCTGATGTTAATCGTTATCTTAATTGGGTAAGTCAAACTGTCAAATCACGTTACAACATCACACTTCACCATGTCAAAGTCAGCGATATTGCCGAAACGACAGCTCGTTTATTCGCAGAAAAAATTGCCAATAAGAATCACAACGGTAGTGTTGATATTGTTTGGGTTAATGGAGAAAATTTCAAATCAATGAAAGAGAGTCAACTGTTGCAAGGTCCATTTGTTGAAAGTTTACCTAATTGGCAGTACGTTGATAAATCTTTACCTGTAACCATGGATTTCTCAGAACCAACAGATGGTCTTGAAGCCCCCTGGGGAATAGGTCAACTAGTATTTATTCATGACCAAGCAACTTTAAGTAACCCCCCGAATTCATATTCTGAAATGTTGAACTATGCAAAAGCATTTCCTAATCGTTTAACATACCCAAAACCACCAGAGTTTCATGGTACTAGCTTTTTGAAATCGTTACTTATTGAGCTCACTCATAACGACCCGGCTTTGCAAAAGCCAGTTAATGAAGAAATTTTTGGCAAAGTCACTAAACCTTTGTGGTTATATCTTGATGAATTTCATAAAGTAGCATGGCGAGGCGGTAAACAGTTCCCAAGTGGTGCTGCAGAAACTATTCAATTACTAGATGATGGTCAAATTGATCTTGCAATTACCTTTAATCCCAATGCAGTTTTTTCAGCGCAGTCTAGTGGAAAGTTAGCAGAAACAACACGAGCTTTTGCGATGAGCCACGGTGCACTTTCCAATATTCATTATTTAGCAATACCATGGAATGCTAATGCCAGTGCTGGAGCAAAAGTGGTTATCAACTTCTTACTAAGCCCAGAAGCTCAATCGAGAAAAGGCAATACATCAATCTGGGGAGATCCCGCAATACTTGAGAAGAAATATTTAACAGGTACCGCAAAGGATATCCCTCACTTTGATTCCATTAACGAACCTCACCCTAGTTGGCAAAGTGCACTCGAGCAAGAGTGGCTAAAACGCTATGGAAGCTGATCTAACCAAATGCTAATTCTATTTTATTTACTATTTATTATTGTTTGTCTACTACCTTTAATTCCAGGTATTGTGGGAATTATACTTTCCTCTTTTAGCTATATTCCGCTACTCGGATTTGATCATTTCTCTCTCGAAGGTTTTTTTCGTGTTTTTGATTGGCAAGGAATTTGGACTTCAATTAGTCTTACTACTTATACTGCGTTACTCAGCACATACTTGGCTTGTTTGCTCACTTTTTTCATTTTACAAACCGCATGGGATCATAAAGTTTGGCGAATTATCGAACGTACTCTCGCCCCTCTTTTGGCAATGCCACATGTCGCTTTTTCCATAGGCTTCGCTTTTCTATTTGCACCAACAGGCATGGCCGCACGATTTTTTTTCACTTGGTTTGGCTATGATCCAAATGCACAAGCTGATCCAAGTTTGGCGTTATTAGTAAAAGATCCATATGGTTTAGGGCTTATCATAATGCTTGCATTAAAAGAAGTGCCTTTTTTGCTAATGATGAGCATCCCTATTCTTCAACAATTGAAAGTTAAAGAGACACAACGTATATGCTTTTCTATGGGCTATAGCAAGACCGCCACTTGGTTTAAATGCCTATTACCTCAGTGGTTTTTAAAAATGCGTTTTCCACTCATGGCAGTGATAACCTATGGTGCATCAGTTGTCGATGTAGCGCTCGTTATTGGCCCAACTCACCCAACAACTCTTTCGGTTTTAGTCTGGCAATGGTTTAATGATCCTGACTTATTACTATTACCAAGAGCGGCCGCTGGTGCAATGATATTACTCATTATTATCAGCCTATTGATCGTTTTAATGCGCTTCATTGAACACATTGCCATACACAAGTGTCAATATTGGCAATTTTCTGGCCGTTATCAGTTGCCATTGCCTGGAAGAAGTTTCTTCTTTTTAATTACTTTGATCACCATTTGTATTGCAGTTTTAATCGTAATATGGAGTTTTGCGCAACGATGGCGCTTCCCAGATCTGCTCCCAAGTCGGTATAGTATACAATTTTGGCAAGATGAATGGATTAGTATCGTTAGCACTTTAGAAAATAGCTTATTACTTGCGATGATAAGTGCTTCTATTGCGTTATTCTTAGGCGTTATTGCACATGAATACCGCCTTCGTCATCGTCGGCATATTCCTAGCTATCTGATCGCATTACCGATGTTATTACCACAGTTATCAATACTATTGGGTATGCAAGTTGTTACACTCTACTTTGATAATAATGCGCACTTTTTTTGGGTGGCTTGGGCTCATGTATTTTTTGCTTTTCCTTTTGTCTATTTGTCTTTAGATGGGCCATGGAGGAGTTTTGATCAAAATTTAACTAGAGTAGCCTTAAGCTTAGGCAAATCTCCTCTTCAAGCGTGGTTTAAAGTAAAACTACCGATTTTATTCCCTGCATTGACTTTCGCATGGGTGGTTGGCGCTAGCGTCAGTTTAGCACAATACTTACCCACTTTAATCCTTGGTGCTGGGCGTATTAGCACTATTACGACTGAAGCGGTAGCTTTATCAAGTGGCTTTGATCGTCGAATAACAGCAATTTACGCCATTTGGCAAACGCTCCTTCCTCTCGTGTTTTTCTCATCTGCCTTTGTGCTAAGCCGTCTATCTTTTAAATACCACCGCTTACATTTACGTAATAACAACCAATAAAAGCATTGTTTTATGAGTCTTCATATTAATAACATTTCAATCAAAAAAATCACTGGAGAGACGCTACTCTCTAATTTTAATTTAATTGTTAAAAAGGGAGAAATATTAACCTTGATGGGGCCAAGCGGTTGTGGAAAATCCACTTTGTTAGATATTATCGCAGGCCATGTAACAAACGATTTTAACTATTCAGGAACAATATTACTTGATAAAAATAGGCTGGACATACAACCGCCACACAGACGTAAAATAGGAATATTGTTTCAAGATTCTTTACTATTTCCGCATTTAACTATATGGCAAAACCTTGCATTCGCTCTACCCAATTCAATTAAAGGTGCAAAACGAAAAGTGGAAGCATTAGAAGCACTAGAAAATATCGAACTTCTTAATATTGCTGAGTCATATCCTGAGCAAATTTCCGGAGGACAACGAGCACGTATTGCGTTAATGCGAATGCTTTTAGCCAAACCAAAAGTCGCTTTACTCGATGAACCTTACAGTAAACTTGATAAACACTTGCGCGCTCATTTTCGCAATTGGGTTGAAAGCCAGCTTCAACAGGCCAATATCCCAACCCTTATGGTGACACACGATTCTGAAGATGTCCCAAAAGGTGGTATTTGTATTAATTGGCCTTGGGGAACAAAAAATGTTTGATAGTCTAAGTATTAAAGCCATAAGATGGCCACTAGCACAAAGTGCAAAAATCATTGATAAAATTGGTATAAAAGCTAATCAGGTTACCTTATTTGGCTTCGCTATTGGTTGCTTCACCTTTCCAGCAATAGTTTTTGAACACTACAATTGGGCATTATTTTTTATTTTATTTAATCGAGTTTGTGATGGACTTGATGGAGCTTTGGCAAGGATTCAAGGAATTACTGATGCTGGAGGATTCCTTGATATTAGTCTGGACTTTCTGTTCTATTCTCTTATACCTTTTGGTTTTGTAGTTGCCAACCCGGAACAAAACGCGATTGCGGGAGCTTTTTTAATCTTTGCTTTTATAGGTACGGGTTCTAGCTTTTTAGCCTTCGCTGTTATGGCCGGGAAACGTGGCATTGACGATCCAGTCTATAAGCATAAATCACTTTATTACATGAGTGGTTTAACAGAAGGTACAGAGACTATTGGTTGCTTTATTCTTTTCTGCCTCTTTCCAACTTACTTTGCTGTGATTGCATACTTATTTGGTATCGCCTGCTGGTTTACTACGTGCACCCGTATTTTCGTTGGGTTTAAAACTTTAGATATAGACACATAAAATAAAAGGATTGAGTATATATATTATTATTTACTCATTAAAATGTATTCTTTGCTTTAATTAACAGAGAAAGATACATCGACGCATACAATTAGTGAGAACTTAAATATTTTTTACAATTTGAATGTTGACGTTACTTGCATATACTATTGGATAAACACCATCAATTGGAGGCAACATGTTAAGACTCATCAATCATTCTTTTCTTATAATGTTTTCACTCACGGCATTATTTGGGTGTTCGTCACCTAACCCCTATGGCGATGCATATGGCTCACAGGATACTCGTACAATGCAGCAGGTTTACTACGGCACTATTGAAAAAGTTGCCCCTGTAACAATTGATTCATCGTCTCAAACAAATGCAATTGGGACCATAGCTGGTGCTGCTATTGGGGGTATCCTAGGTTCAAAAATTGGTGGTGGTAAAGGCTCTGACATTGCCGCAATCGGTGCTGGGCTGTTAGGTGGCTATGCAGGTAGCGAAGCTGCTGGTGCCGTTGGTAAACGAAATGGCGTCAACCTAACGGTGCGCTTAGAAAGTGGGAAAATCATATCGATCGTGCAAGAAGCTAATCCTAATATGATTTTCCAAGTTGGTCAGCCTGTACAGGTCAATGTTAATGGTAAAGATGCTCGTGTTGTTCCTCGTTAGCCTCTAACCTCTTCTAAAGCTGCTTGGCTCAAATTCAGTTAACCGCAAGCAGCTTCTTGACTAAAGATTTCTCCATGTTATTTAGTTAAATAACATCACTTTTAATGCTGCTTGACTGTCTACATCTATAAACTCAGGTGGGTTATCTAAACGCATACGGAACGTCAAATCTGGCGCCTCTTCCTGCATACTCTCAATCAAAAACTCGGTCGTTACTGATGGTGAATTCACGCAGGCTAACACCTGCCCGCCTTCAGCCAGTAAACTTGGTAAACGACGCAAGATTTTTTTATAGTCTTTTGTAAGGGCAAAGCTTCCTTTTTGGAAAGAAGGGGGATCTATCACTATCAAATCATATTGACCAGCCTTCTTTATTTTCCCCCAAGATTTGAAAATATCATGTCCCATAAAACTAACTTTATTTAAGTTATGCTCATTTAACTTATGATTCTCACGACCTTTAGCGAGAGATGAACGAGACATATCTACATTAACGACATGGTCTGCACCACCAGCAATAGCAGCAACAGAAAAACCACAAGTATAGGCAAACAAGTTAAGAACGTTTTTATGCTGCGCGTTGTTACGGACCCACTCTCTTCCGTATCGCATATCTAAAAATAAACCAAAGTTCTGGTTACGCCCTATGTCTAATTGATAGTGGAGTCCATTTTCAACAACAATAGGTTGGGGTTCTAACTCACCAAAGACCACTTCAGAAGGTGCGCCGTCAGAATAGCGATGTTGTATAACAATCGATCGACCTTGTTTAGTCTTCCATAGCAAAGAGTCCGTCAATTCATGAAGGCCTTTTTTAATCTCTAAAATATAGTCATCATTCACAGGCTTAAATATATTGACGACCAATTGCCCCTGTAACCAATCACAAGTCAGTTGCTCTAAACCTTCAAAGTGACGACCACGACCATGAAATAAGCGGCGAATTTCATTTGGAGCTTTGTCCAGCTCCGATTGTAAATGCTGAAAAAACATTGGAAGTTGAGATACTTGCATCGAATTCTCTTATTAATCTTTTGTAAATTGTTTATTTCAACGTGGGCCAATTCAATTCCCATGGCAAAAGCCAAGAGTTTATTCCATCAGAGATCACTTCATTTTGCCATTTATGACCTAAAGTATTATAGGTTCTTGGATCACAAACAAAACGAAACTTCTCGCCTTGGTAGCAAAAACAAAGGCAAAAAGCATGTAGATAGCCTCGATCAGCCTCGTTACTAGGGTTATAAATAGGATCACCAACGATACTAGAACCAACAGATTTTAAGGCCACACGGATTTGATGAGTCTTTCCAGTATAGGGTTTACACAAGAAAAGGCGCTCTCCAGGCTCTGCAGCAACAGAAAAGAATTGAGTAATGGCAGGATTATATTTGCTATTATTCAATTTCCAAGCAGACCTTCGAGTTCTCTCCATATCTCCAATAACCACACCTTGTTTTTTCTTAGGTTTTTTTGAGCCAATGGCAAGGTAAAATTTTTCGACTTGCCGCGCTGCAAATTCTCGAGATAACTGACTTGCAGTCCGAGAATTCCTACCTAATAATAATAAACCAGATGTCATTTTATCTAATCGATGAATAAGGTACAGTTGCGCATCCCCCGTTTTCTTTGCCACTTCTTGCAATAGCATAAGATCACCATCATCTTTATGGACAGATATATGTGGGTGTTTATTGATGAGAACAAAATCAGGATGAGTATATAAAATATCGAACATAGGGCTGCTCCACGTTTGGAAAGCGAAGTATACCGTTTCTAAATAATTAGGCGAGTGCTTTGGCGAGAAATAAACAAAAAGCGGAAGTTATTACACTTCCGCTTTTTTAATACTTCAACAGAACAGTATTATAACTTTTTCGAAAACAAACCCGTTATAACAATGACTCCGATACCAATCAGCATGATTTCTCCTTTACCGCTATCGAAGCCTGATTTTATACCCATTAGAGCAACAATTGCGATGGCAATAGGAATGACAAACTTAACCAAGTTGTACCATATTCCAAATAAAGGGAACGAAATTTCACCATCGTTAGTGATTTCTTTTTCTAAATCTGCTCGATTTAAGCGCCACCCAGCAAATATACACACTAACATACCACCTACAGCAAGGAATATTTTATCCGTGAGTAAGTCAAAAATATCAAATGCTCCGGTTCCGAATAGGGTTGGTCCAACGCCACCAAGTGACAAGGAAGCAATCACACAAAGTAATGCCATCACAACACTTGAACCCACCACAGCGGTCGAACGCTTGAAACCTTTTTCATCGATCAAGTATGAAACCACAACTTCAAGAAGAGAAACTGAAGATGTCAAAGCGGCGACTGTCAAACCGACAAAAAACAATAATGCTAATAGGAAACCAATCAAACCACCCATTTCAGCGAATAATTGCGGCACAACGACAAATACTAAACCAGGACCTGCTGCAGGCTCCATACCAAAAGCAAACATAGCAGGGAACATAGCAACACCAGCAAGAATAGCGACACAAGTATCCATTGCAGTAACCATACCGGTTGTTTGTACTAGATTTTCTTTCTTTCTCAAGTACGAGCCGTAAGTCATCATACAACCCATACCTAAACTAAGTGAAAAGAACGCCTGACCTAATGCTGCCAATACAACATTACTATCTACTTTAGAAAAATCAGGCATAAATAGAAACTCGAGACCAGCCATTGCACCCGGCAACATTAACCCTTTTACTGAAACAACAATAAGAATCAAAAAAAGCAATGGCATCAATATCTTACCAGCCTTCTCAATCCCTCCCGATATTCCTTTGATAACGATAAGTACATTCAAAAATAAATACAATGCCATCCACATCAGCGGCTGGACCGGATCAGAAATAAACCCACCGAAACTGTCACCAATAGCATCTGGTGTATCCAATAGGCCACCACCAATTTTAAAGATGTACGCTAAAGCCCACCCACCGACAACGGGATAAAACCCCATGATCAGTAAACCGCTCAATACTCCAAGCACACCTGTGAAAGTCCAACGGCGATCAGTTGACTTAAAAGCACCTACAGCTGATAAGCCTGTTTTTCTACCAATAGCAAACTCTGTGAGCATTACGCTAAAACCAATAAAAATGACAAAAATAAGGTAGATCGCGACAAATGCACCTCCACCACTTTCACCTGCTGTATATGGGAATTTCCATATATTACCTAAACCAACAGCGGATCCTGCTGCTGCCATAACAAAGCCTAGTTTAGACCCCCACGTATCACGTGGTGCTGTATTCGTTGTAGCCACGCTTTTTCTCCATAAATTTGTGTACTGCACATTGTGTTTACATAGAATTAAAGCGCCAAGAATAAGTTGAGTGTAAAATATAATTTACGCATTGTTAGAAGTTTACTAGCGCCCTATGTATGGTCAGTAAAGCAGTTTCAATTTAGAATTGGAAGATCTTCAAAGTGTTTTTAATATCATTTTACACTATAAGGAACACCAACCGCTCAACTTTTATTCAAAAGTTAATTTATCATCTAAAAATTCACACTTTTATAACATAACATGACGTCGCCTTTTTGACCATTCCATATGCAACACATACCTTTCATTTAATTTGTTTATCTCAGTATCTTGCGAGCAGTATCGAACTTTAGGAAATAGCCCCTCTTTATTACGATCCAGTCACATGAGCCTATATCAAACATCTTGAAGTCATTTGGGTATCACCTACAATGAGACTGATTATTCTGACGGAACTCACTAGTTTTAAAAATTATGGATACCTTTTATCACTTTTTAACTTTAACTGGCGTTGGTTTTTACTGGCTACTTGTTGCAGGTGTCACCATTCGAGTTGTTTTGAAACGACGAGCTGTGAGTGTTTCTCTTGCTTGGTTGATGGTTATCTATATTGTCCCTGTACTTGGCGTTTTCTGCTATTTCCTTTTTGGGGAGTTAAACCTAGGCCGTAAAAGAGCTGAACGCGCTAAAGACATGTTTGCCCCTTTCCAACAGTGGTTTACTCAACTTAATGACTGTAATGCTCATGTCCCAGAAGCCATGGGGCGTCACATTTATCGTATTGATGAACTATGTAACAATCGCTTAGGTTTACCTGCTTTAAGTGGAAATAATCTTTCCTTACAGCAGTTGCCTCAAGAGATTCTACATTCGGTTATCAAAGATATTGAGAATGCTCAACATACGATCCGAATGGTATTTTATATTTGGTATCCTGGTGGTTTAGCAGATTCTGTTGCTTCCGCTTTAATTCAAGCCTCAAAGCGTGGCGTCAACGTCAAATTATTACTTGATTCAGCGGGAAGCCCTACTTTTTTTCGAAGTCATTGGTGTCAAATGATGCGAAATGCTGGTATCACGGTGGTTCAAGCATTAGAGGTGAATATGTGGCGTATTTTTCTACGTCGTTTAGATCTACGCCAACACCGAAAAATTATTGTTATTGATGATGAAATCGCATATACCGGCTCAATGAATTTAGTCGATCCCGCTTATTTCAAACAAAATAGTGGCGTTGGTCAGTGGGTTGATATCATGGTGCGCTTAACAGGCCCAACAGTCAATGTACTCAGCGCTATCCACTGTTGGGACTGGGAAGTTGAAACGGGTGAACGAGTATTTCCTCAACATCCACAGTGTCTTCAAAAAAACGATTATTTACATCCGATCCAAGTTGTGCCTTCGGGGCCTGGGATGCCTGAACACTTAATTTATCAAGTTCTAACTCTAGCCATCAATCAAGCCAATCAGTCTGTCAGAATTACTACTCCTTACTTTGTACCAAGTGCTGACTTACTTGCCACCTTGCAAATGACAGCTCAGCGAGGGATAGAGGTTGACCTCATTATTCCACATAAAAATGACTCGATGATGGTGCAATGGGCATCTCGCGCTTTCTACAGCGACCTTCTTTCTGCTGGAGTCAAAATATTCGAATTTTATGGAGGTTTACTTCATACAAAGTCTGTTGTTATTGATGACGAGTTCTGTTTAGTAGGTACAGTCAATATGGATATGCGAAGTTTATGGCTTAATTTTGAAGTAACCCTAGCCATTGATGATGTTGACTTCACAAAGCAAATGTCGACTTTACAAAGTTCTTATATTCAGCAATCTCATCTGGTTGATAAAGATAAATGGCGTAAACGGAGTCTTTTCTCCCGCTTTCTCGAACGTATTTTTTATTTATTTAACCCATTACTCTAATATTTTTATATCTAAATTGAATCCCTGTGTGACTTAAAACCCTTCTTTGCAATTCACACTTTACCGATTACTTGGCAGGGATTCTACTGGCTACTCAGTAGAATATCCTTTTTAATTCACGTAATTTACTTACACCCAAGTATGCTGAATTTTTTTCACTTGCAAATTATTCTTCAGACATGTTCTATATTAAGACACTTATCATCATTAAGAGCTTTGACTATGAAAAATAAGTTGACGCTTAGTACAACATTTGACAGGGAATTTTTATGTCTGAAGGGAAAAATACAAAACTGATCTCAGCGGGCCGCAATAATGAGTGGACTCATGGCGTTGTAAACCCTCCAGTTCAACGTGCTTCAACTATCGTATTTAATAGCGTTGCCGAAAAAAAACATGCCACGATTAATCGAGCCAACAAGGCATTATTTTATGGCCGGAGGGGAACTCAAACACACTTTGCTCTTCAAGATGCCATGGTGACTCTTGAAGGAGGGGCTGGATGTGCTTTGTATCCTTGTGGCACTGCCGCAATTTCCAATACGATACTTTCATTTATTGAAACAGGTGATCATGTTTTAATGGTTGATTCGTGCTACGAACCAACAAGAGACTTTTGTGATGTAATATTAAAAAAAATGGGGGTTGATACGACCTATTTTGACCCTTTAATTGGCAATAATATTCGTGAGCTGATCCAACCTAACACTAAAATTTTATTTTTAGAGTCCCCTGGTTCTATTACGATGGAAGTTATGAATGTCCCTAACCTAGCAGCGATTGCTCATGAGTACGGTATCATCGTTGTTCTTGATAATACTTGGGGAGCAGGCGTCAACTTTTCTCCGTTTAAACATGGCGTAGATATATCGGTTCAAGCTGCCACAAAATATATTGTTGGCCACTCCGATGTTATGCTTGGTACCGCTGTTGCTACAGAACAATATTGGGACCAATTACGAGAACAAAGTTACTTAATGGGGCAATGTGTCTCTGCTGATGATGCTTATCTTGCATTACGAGGCATACGTACGCTCGATGTACGTTTACGTCAACATGCCGAAAATAGTCTCAAAGTTGCCCAATGGCTTACACAGCGATCAGAAGTTGACCACGTTCGTCATCCAAGCCTACCGACCTGCCCTGGTCATGAATTTTTCTCAAGGGACTTTTCCGGAGGTAATGGGCTTTTTTCGTTTGTTTTAAAAACTACCTACCCTCAAGCCACAACAGCTCTGCTCGATGGAATGAAGCATTTTGCGATGGGCTATTCATGGGGAGGATTTGAAAGTTTGATCTTGGCAAATGAGCCGAATAGTTTCAAATCGCTCCGCACTGTCGCTAACCCAAATTTTTCAGGTACACTAATACGCCTTCATATTGGTTTAGAAGATGTGGATGATTTGATTAGCGACCTAGAGCAAGGATTTGCTCGTTACAACGCGACTTTAGCCAATCTGTAATCCTTCCTACAGATTTTATAAAAATGGCTTCGCAATGGAAGCCATCTGCCCTATGATTTTTCAAATGACGTTTCTCTTTTTACTCAGGCCTTTGAGATGAGTTGATTTCAATCTATTGAAGCAACTGACCTTTCAAGATGACTCTCACAGCAAATGATTGAATATATACCCAAGCGACCTCAAGATGCTTGATTCAGAGCGAGTTCACTGAACGCAGCATCTTGAGGTTATTTGGGTATAAATGTGTAATGTTAAACATTTATGTTGTTTTCTAAGCAATAAATCACAAAATAAATGCTGAGATTAACGATAGGTTTATTACTTTCTTATTTATCTACTATTTTTATCAGTTGTTACACATCAATTATAAGGACATAATGATGAAGTACAGACTATTCGTAACGATGATCTTGATTTTCAATCTCTTTCCGGTTTATTCAGCATCGATCCCAGGTTACACCGCTACAAAATATCCAATCGTCTTAGTTCATGGTTTATTTGGCTTCGATACTCTGGCTGGCGTCGACTATTTTTATGGTATTCCCGAATCACTGACTAAAGATGGTGCAACTGTTTATGTTGCTCAAGTCTCAGCAGCCAACAGTACAGAAATAAGAGGCGAACAACTACTCGCCCAGCTAGAGCAGCTACTCGCAGCAACTGGATCTCAAAAAGTGAACTTAATAGGGCACAGTCATGGTGGTCCAACCGCTCGTTATGTAGCAGGTGTTCGACCAGATTTGGTCGCTTCTGTCACCAGCGTCGGTGGTGTTCATAAAGGTTCTTCGGTCGCCGATATACTTCGTCGCTCTGTACCGGAGGGGTCATATAAGGAAATAATCGCAACCAAGCTTGCACAAGGGCTAACGGCGTTAATTGGATTATTATCTGGTGGCTCTCATCTGGAGCAAGATCCTCTTGCCTCTCTTGCGGCTCTGACGACTGAAGGCTCACTTGCATTTAATCAGTGGTTTCCTGAAGGCGTCCCCTCTTCATATTGTGGAGAAGGCGATGAACTCGCTGAAAACGGTGTTTATTATTTTTCCTGGACTGGTTCTGCTACTTTTACTCATGCTTTAGACCCGACCGATAGTGCATTTATGTTGTTAAGTCTGGCTTTCGATTTACCTAATGATGGTTTAGTCGATGTTTGTAGTGCGCATTTAGGTAAAGTGATTCGTGATGATTACCGTCTAAATCATTTAGATGAAATTAATGGCTGGTTAGGTTTGCATCATTTATTTGAAACCGACCCCGTGACACTTTACCGTCAACATGCCAATCGCTTGAAACTTTACGGACTGTAGGTCGATAGTATGGAAAAATGTCATCTTTTTTTGGGGGGATACCTTACTCTAGCTGTAAGCGTTGCCTTGCTCTCTATATTGAACAATCAAGAACCTGACCATCGTTCTACATCACTGCAAAGCCCTTCACAGCTTGATACTGAGCTTGATGTGTCTTCGGTTAAGGACTTTTTTGAATATCAATTAAGTACTCAAGGTGAACAAACTCTCAACAAAATCATACACAATTTTGATTCTGATTCGTCCGCAGCTGTGTTTGAAGGGAGCATAGAGCAGGATTTATTTCATCGTTATATCGAGTATAAACAAGCTCTTTTAGACTTAAATCCATCACCATCTTCTCAGCTATCTCTCCAACATTTAATTGAGATTGAGGATGTGATAACCAAACTTCAAGATAAGTTTTTCACACATTCAGAAAAGGATAGGTTATTCGGGCAACAAAATCTCCTGAGACGGTTCACGATTCAAAAGCAAGAGATCATGGCCACAACTCGCGACCCTTTGTTACAGCAACAATTGCTTGATGATCTACTTAGTCAGCAACCCAGCTATATACAGCAGGTGAATAAGAACAATCAATTAATCATGCAATTAGCCAGTACTTCTCAATTAAACCTACAAGACAAATATATACAGCATGTGAGTTTAGTCGGTGAAAAAGGTGCCAAAAGACTGCAAGACCTTGAAAACCAACAACGAGATTTTCAGGCCGTACTCAGTGGTTATTTGCAGCAACGAGATGATATCCTCGAATATGAGGGATTAAGTACAGAGCAAAAAAATACAGAAGTTGCCCTCCTCCGAACACAAAGTTTTGCAAAACAACAACAACGTCGTGTTCAAGCCTTAGAGCGAATATATGATAACCAACGATAATTCGTTTTATATGTTAAAAAAGATTCAAGTACACAAGCAC